>NZ_DATBUP010000010.1:0-78055 GCF_036515995.1 Pedomonas sp.
TTTTATAGAGGGGCGTGCGTTGGCGTTTCGATGATGCCGGCGGGACGGGGGCTGGAGGGGGGGTAAAAACAGCGTCGCTGCGCTGTTTGTGGCGTCATACGGGCTGATTGAACGCGGGAAGCTGCGGATATATTCTAAAAAAATCGTTTAGAATCAGTTAGTTATAAAGAAATTCAAAAACCCTGACAAAAACCCTTGCATGGTAGGGGTGATCTGGATAGGTTCCGCGCCGTCAGCCGATGAGGCTTGCGCGCCCGTAGCTCAGCTGGATAGAGCATCAGACTACGAATCTGAGGGTCGGACGTTCGAATCGTTCCGGGCGCGCCATTTTCTCCCTGACATCCCCCCTGAAAAGCGAAGAATTGATCGTCCCGCCACGCTTGCGATGCCGGATGGCACAGGGCAGGCTTGCGGCCGTCCTTGCGCGTGGGAGTTCATGCACGAGGCGGTGCCATGCAGCAGACCCTCCCTTGGCAAAAGCGCGCTGGCTCACTTTGGAGCGCTCCTGACCGCTACAGTCTGGTCCTTTGCCTAAAGCAAACTATTTGTGGGCGAACGGCCTGTGGATTCCGCATACGGAGCGATAAAAGGGAACAAAGATTAATTTGTTTGTTACAGAAACACCTGTGCTCTAAGTTTCTGTTTAGAAACAAAAATACGATCAGTAGATCAGAATGCATCTCTTTTGTCGGTTTTGATTTCCAGCGTGGACGGAGGCCAGTGTGAAGCCGAGTATCTCAGCGTCAGTTGATCGACTGCCGACGGGCATTGACGGGCTTGATGCTGTGTTGAGCGGCGGGCTCCTGCGTGGGGCGGCTTACATCATTCACGGCCCGCCGGGTGCGGGCAAGACCATCCTGTCCAACCAGATCTGCTTCGGCCACACCAGCCGCGGCGAATCTGCGCTTTATGTTTCCCTGTTCGCCGAATCCCACGACCGCATGATCCGCTTCATGCAGCGAATGGGCTTCTTCATGCCCGAGCATATTCCCGAGCGTCTGGTCTACCTGTCGGCCTATGCGGCGTTGCTGAAGGAAGGCCTGTCCGGCGTTCTGGGGCTGATTACGGCCGAGGTGCGCAAGCGCAAGGCGACGCTGGTCATCTTCGACGGTCTGTTCGTGGCGCAGGATGCGGCCGTGAGTGACCAGTCCTTCCGCGAGTTCGTTCACGAACTTCAGGGCATCGCCTCCATGCTGGGGGTGACGCTGCTGCTGCTGACCAACCAGCGCCGTGATCCGTCCTCCCCCGAATACACCATGGTGGATGGCTGGGTGGAGCTGTGCGACGAAAGCAAGGGGCTGCGCGCCGTGCGGTCTCTGGAAGTGCACAAGCAGCGCGGCGGCGGCTTCATGCGCGGCCGCCATCACTTTCGCATCACCAGCGGCGGTATCCAGGTATTTCCCAGGGCGGAAGTCGCCTTCAAGGCGTCGGTTGCCGATACGCCTTCGGGCCGGGTCACGTCTGGCGTTGCCGGGCTCGATGCCATGCTGCGCGGGGGCTATCCGTCCTTGTCGGCCACGTTGATTCATGGACCGACCGGCTCGGGCAAGACGACGCTCGGCCTGCACTTCGTGGGAAGCGCCACGAAAGAAGCGCCCGCCCTGTTTTATACCTTCTATGAATCGCCCCAGGCGCTGATGGCGAAGGCTGCGGCCTTCGGCATCGATGTGGAACGGCTTGTTGACGAGGGGGCGCTCAAGATCATCTGGCGCTCACCGGCTGAGAATCTGGTGGACGAGATCGTTCACGAGATCGTTCGGGAGGTGAAGTCCGGCGGCACGAAGCTGCTGTTTATCGACGGGCTGCACTCGCTCAAGACCTCCCTCATGTTCAGCGAACGCCTGCCGTATGTCATTCACGCTCTCAATCAATTTCTGAAGTCAGCGGGCGTCACTTCGCTCTATTCTTTGGAGACCAGGGAACTCTACCGCCCGACCAACCTTGAGTTGGGAGAGCTGTCCGCCATCATCAGTAATTTGATCCTGGCTCACTACGCCAGGGATGATGAGATGTTGCGGCGGAACATCTCCATTCTCAAGGTGCGGGATAGTGACTTCGATCCGATGACGCGGGAATTCTACATTACCAGTGGCGGTGTTGTTCTTGCCGAAGACAAGGCTGCTCTCCCAAGGGGCAAGGGCCCTCGGTCGGAAAGAGTACTGGATGTTGGCGCTAGCAGCGAAAGATCTGAGTGGTCCACTGAGAAAGACCGCTAAGCAATGGCACGGGTGCTGGTTGTTGAGGACGAGTTTGTCATTGCCTTGAATGCAAGCATGCTGCTTGAAGACGAGGGGATGCTTGTCGACACCGCCTATGACGGTGCCGAGGCGCTGGAGATGATCGTCTCGAACCCGCCCAGCCTGATCGTGACCGACTACATGATGCCCGTCATGGACGGGCTCGAACTGATTACTGCCCTTCGCAGGCAAGGATGGCGCGGCCCGATCATTCTGGCCACGGCGATTTCCGAGGATCGGCTGCCCTCGAACTACAAGGGCGGACACGACGCCTATATTTCCAAGCCGTACATGGCGGGCGACTTCGTCTCGCTCGTGAAGGAACTGCTCGCGCGGGCCGGGCAGTAGCGCGCGCGTTCAGCTTGCGCCGCGCGGACGGGCGCCATCAAGGAACAGGTCAACGGCATAGCGCGTCCAGTTGCGGCAGGCGTCGGCATCGAAGGTGTCGAGCCCGAGCGAGGCTGCGCGCAGCGGCGCGGCCAGCACCATATGCTGCAGCATGAGCATGGCCTGATGCGGATCGGGGCAGTCGATCTCGCCGCGTTCGGCGGCCTCCGTCAGCAGGGCGTGAAGAATGCTGCGACCGGGGAACGACTCGTCCCGGTCCGTCATGCGGGCAAGTTCGGGAAAGCGCTCGGCCTCGGCGGTGATGATGCAGTGCATCCGCACCATGCGGGGGTCGAGCATGGCGGCCAGCATCTGGTCCGCCACCTGCACGAGAGCATCGCGCAGCGTGCCCTGCCCGGCCGAGACCGGTGCGAACCGCTCCTTCAGCAGCCCATTGCTGACCTCTATGAACAGCGCTTCCTTGCTGCCGAAGCGGGCATAGACCGTCTGCTTGGTGGTGCCCGCCCTTGCGGCAATGGCCTCCATGCGCGCGCCGCCGAACCCTTCCGCCAGAAACACCTGCTCCGCCGCCGCCAGAATCGCTGCGCCCAGCCGCTCAGTGTCGGCCCGGCCGGGCCGGCCGCCGCGACGGCGAGCTGTGGAGTCGGGAGCGGGTGAGGTGGGGTTGGAGGCAGGCATCGGTTCCCCTGAAATTAACTTGACGGACCGTCATCTTAATCGCAATGCTCATGACAAGGGAAGTCTTATACGGGGAAGGGTCGCCATGATCGCGCAGAATGATCGTCCGGGTTCGCCGAACTGGCTGAGCAAGGTTGAAGCGGCGGAAGTTGTTGCCAACGCCGATGCGGCGCACTGGGACGAGACGGTGGACGTGGCCGTCGTCGGTTACGGCGGCGGCGGCGTGGCGGCGGCGCTGCATGCGGCCGAACTCGGCCTGTCGGTGGTGGCGCTGGACCGCTTCAACTGCGGCGGCTCGACCGCAATGAACGGCGGCATCGTCTATGCGGGCGGCGGCACTGCCATCCAGAAGCAGGCCGGCTTCGAGGATTCGACCGAGGCGATGTTCCGGTACCTGCAGCTGGAGACGCAGGGCGTGGTCTCCGATGAGACGCTGCGCCGCTTCTGCGAGCAGAGCCCGGCGTTGATCGATTGGCTGATGCAGCACGGCGTGCAATTCAACACCACCACTTACACGGGCAAGACCTCCTACCCGCCGCTGGACTACTACCTCTACCATTCGGACAGCTCGCTGAGCGGCCGGTATTCGGCAGTGTCCCGCCCTGCGCCGCGTGGTCACAAGGTTTACTCCCCCATCCAGAACAAGACCGGCACCGGCTTCGGCGCGGCGCTGTGGGGCCCGCTGCGCGAGTCTGCGCAGAAGCATGGCGTCAAGGAAATGCCGCCCGCCGAAGTGCGCAAGCTGGTGATGGATGAGAGCGGCGCGGTCGTCGGTGTGATTGCGCTGATGTTCGAGACCGGAACCAAGGTTGCCGAACAGCACGCCAAGTATCGGGCTCTCTCGCGCAAGCTGCTGCTGGCGCTGCCGCCGAGCTTTCCGGGCGGCAGCCTGCTGTGGAAGCTGGCGGACTATTACAGCGCCAAGGCGGAGGCGCTGGAGAAGCGCTATCGCATCGAATACCGCATCCGCGCCCGGCGCGGCGTGGTGCTAAGCGCGGGCGGCTTCATCTTCAACCGTCCGATGGTGGAAGCGCTGGCCCCCAAGTACGCCCCCGGCATGCCGCTGGGCAATCCGGGCGACGACGGCAGCGGCATTCGCCTCGGCCAGACGGCGGGCGGCGCGGTCAGCCGCATGGAGCACATCAGCGCATGGCGCTTCGTCAATCCGCCGGTGGCGCTCTCACGCGCCATGCTGGTCAACGCCAAGGGCGCGCGCTTCTGTGACGAGGCGTGGTACGGCTCCGCCATTGCCTACGAAATGTGCGAGAAGCACGGCGGCAAGGGCTGGCTGATCCTCGACAAGGCGCTGTATCAGCAAGCCTGGCAGAACGTGAAGAACGACGGGCTGCTGCCGTTCCAGCGCGACCCGGTGATCCTTGCCCTGCTGTTCCAGCGCAAGAAGGCGGCAACGCTGGACGCGCTGGCGGCCAAGATGGGCTTCGATCCCGCCACCCTGCGCGAGACCGTGCGCCAGTATAACGCCGCAGCCAAGGGCGAGCAGGCGGACCCGTTCGAGAAGAAGGCGACCGACATGGCGGTGCTGGGCGAGGGGCCGTACTACGCCATCGACGTCTCCATCACGAGCCGCCTGTTCCCGCTGACCACCCTCAGCATGGGCGGCCTTGTGGTGAACGAGGAGACCGGCAACGTGAAGCGCGCAGACGGCACGGACATTCCGGGTCTTTATGCCGCCGGGCGCACCGCCATCGGCATCTGCTCGCACCTCTACGTCAGCGGCCTGTCAGCGTCGGATTGCATGTTCTCCGGCAAGCGCGCAGCCGCCAGCATGGCGGGGCTCGGCGCACAGGTGGCGGCAACCGCAGAGGCGGTGGCTTAGAGCCTTTTCCGATCTGATTGCATCAGATCGCGGTTCTAAGCTCTTTGCTGGTCGCACTTTCTTAAGCGCAGGGTGTGCACCCTGCTCAAAAGCTGCTCTAGCGAACTGGCGCAGCCTCACAAAAAAAGCGGGGTGCGGGGGACCGAAACCCTTGCGAAAAAAGAAGAACGATAATCGAGGTGGGGAGAAAAGAATGACGACGCTTCAGGTGCTGCTCGATGAGCGCGAGATCACACGCGGGCTTGCCCGCTTTGCCCGGGCTCTGGATCAGAAGGACTGGGGCGCCGTCAGCGATGTGTTCGCGCAGGACGTGAGCTTCGACTACGGCACGGGCGGCGACCGGCACGGGATGGACGCGCTCATGGACAACTTCCGCCGCTTTCTGGACGTATGTGGCGGCACCCAGCATCTGATCGGGAGCATCATGATCGATGTGGACGGCGACCGGGCCGTCAGCCGCAGCTACGTGCAGGCCCGCCATCAGGGCGTCGGCGCGAAGGCGCACCTGTTCTTCGATTCCAACGGCGAGTACATCGACCGGTGGGAGCGTCGCCCGGAAGGGTGGCGTATCGTGCGCCGTGACGCCAAGTGGCAGATGCACATGGGCAATCCTTCGGTGCTTTCAGCGGATAGCGCGGACCTGGGCTGACCGGAGTCGCCGGGTCGGAGAAAAGGGCAGAGGGCCGCGCGGGCCCTCTGCAAGCAAGTCAGACAACTGTTGCAACAATCCGGCCTTATAGCAATCCGGCGGCGCGCATCTGAGAGATGAGCTGGAGGGCTGCCGGGTTTGAGAAGGCCCATGCGGCAAGGGCGTTCTGGGTGAGCGGCGTCCCGACCGGGGCCTGTTGCCAGGAGGTCATGCCGTAACCGGTCTGCCCGGCGGCAAAGCCCGGCGACCCTGCGCCGCCTCCCAGGCGACCGGGTGCACCGCCGATCATGGCGCCGTCCCGATAGGTTTCGTGTCCATTGCCGGGTCGGGCCTGCGGTGCCTGTGCGGTTTGGGAAGGGGCAGAGATGGTCAGGCCAAGCAGAGCCTGCACGGTGGGCACGCCCGCCCCGCCGCGCTGAACGTCGGCAACGCACGGAACAGCCGATGCCTTGAGCGCCTGGAACAGCGCCTGCACCCGTTCGGCGGAGCGCGTCTTCAGCGCCCCTTGGAACAGCGGGTGGTGCGCCAGCAGCAGGGCGGCAAGGCCGGTGACGTGCGGTGTTGCCATCGAGGTGCCATCCCACGCGGCATAACCGCCGCCCGCAACGCAGGACACGATCGCGACACCGGGCGCGGAGACATCTATGCCGGGGCCGAAGCAGCTGAACTTGGCCGGATAGATGCCGTTGATGGGCGGTATCTGGGGATCAAGCGTCTGGGCGTGGTAGGTGTCTTCCGGATACTCGCCGGTCTTGCCGATGGCAGAGACGGTCAGCACGTTCGGCAGGTTGCCCGGAAACTGCACCGGCCCGCCCGAGTTGCCCGCCGCCACGATGCAGGCCACGCCCCGGCTCTGGGCTTCCAGAATCTTCTGGGTGACCAGCTCGGAGACTTCATCGCTGCCGAGGCTAAGATTGACCACGTCGATCCCCCGCTCGATGCACAGGTCGAGCGCTTCGATGAGCGAGCTGAAGCGCCCGCCCGGGAACACCTTCAGCGCGAAGATCTCCGCTTCTGGCGCGAAGCCGCGAACGCCGGAGACGTTGGGACCGCTTGCGGCGGCGATGATGCCCGCGCAGTGGGTGCCGTGGGAAATGGTGTCGTTGGTCCAGCCGTCGGGGTCGGCGTCGTCCGTCGTCAGATCCATGCCCTGCTTCACGTTGCGCAGCTGAGGGTGGCTGTTGTCGCAGCCGGAGTCGATGATGGCGATCTTCACGCCGCGCCCGGTCAGGCCGCGGGCCAGCTGGTCGAGCCCCATCATCTTCTGGCCCCAGCCGACCGCCGCATTCCGGGGGAAGTCAGGGAAGGTTTCGTCAAGGCGGCGCAACTGGATGGTGTTGTCCGTGTCATCCTTCAGTGACGGGCGGGTGATGAACCTCTCCCAGTGGTCGGCTTCCGGCTTCACGTAAATGGCGGCTATGCTCTCGGCACCTCCGCCTACCACGGTGAGAATGACGTTGCCGCTTTCGTCGGTCACGCCCTGCGCCGGGAAGCTGCGACCGTATATGACGACGGTGGCACGGCCGACCGGCTGCCCGTCCGACCCTACGACGCGCACGGATATGTCGGTCGAGGTGGTGGCGGATGTTGGGTAGAGCGACGCCTCGAGCGTCGTCTTCATCAGCCGGGCGCTGGTCGCCACGTCGAGATGCTTGAGCAGGGCGTCATGCTCCACGATGACGCTGGCGGAGGCGGTACGGCGCAGCTGCTCGCCCTTATCAACGTCCATCTCGGCAACGACGATGCCGGGCATGGAAACCGGGCCCATGCCCGAGGCGGCCAGCATGCCGAAGCCTGCGGGCGCACGCGGCTTGATTTCCTTGACGATATCCGCGCCCAGTGTGCGCAGTTCGTCTTCGATCTGTTTCTCGTTCATCGGCTGAAGCGCTGCGGCCATGCTCTGAAGGCCGGCCGGCATGGGACGCCGAGCCACCAGATAGCGGCGCTTGCGGGGTTTCACCGCGCCGTCGCCCGTGGTGTCGCTGCTGCCACTCATGCCGTTGCCGCCGTTGTTTTTCATGCCCCCACCGGTGCTGCCGCCACCGGTATTGTTCTCCGCCGTGCGGGCGGGCTGGTTCTGCGAGGCCTGATTCTGCGGGGGCTGGGCGCTGGCCGACTGCGTACTGGATTGCGGCGTGGCTCGGGCCTGATCTTCGCGGCCCGCCTTCTTTTTCTGGGTGTCTGGGTCCTGACCCTTGTGTTCCGGCATTATAACCTCCGTGGAGATGGGAAGAACAACGCGAGTACTTTTCGGATGAACGGGCAAAATTTCTGCAAGCAGACGAAGAGGAAAAAAGAAGAGTTCTTAAATCTTGAAGTCCGGTAACAGTCTGGGATCGGGCAAAGAGGCGTCCCGCTCTATGATGAGACTTGCCCCAAACTGCTTTTGAATCTTCTCGGCAAAAAACGGTGAAAGGCGCACCTTCAACAGAGTGCGGCCCCCGGATACCGAAGCTGGCGCCAACTGCTCGATGGTCTCCTTGCACCTCTGCAGTTCCCGCACCTGGTGCGCATCGCCCGCATTGCGGGGAGCGATGAGGTAGGGCTCGGTCTTCTCGCGCTGCATTTCGTCATTGTCGTCATCGGGCCCGGTGGTGCTTCGGTCTGGCATGGGGCTATTGTCCGTTGCTGCGTGCGGAGACTGTGCGGATCTGCCGGTTCAGGCCGCCATAGGCGCCGACCGGCGAAAAGGAGGCTGTCCCCGGCCTCGACCGGGGACAGACCTTCCATACTGGCCAGAACGGCCGGGGCTCCGGATGTACCCGCCGGGAGAACGTGCGCTGCGCAGAAGCTGCGAGAACGCCGTGCTTTTTCCCGGTTTCCCAAGGGAAGGTACCCATTGCCGCTGCTCCGACCGTCTGTGACCGTCCGTGCCGATCAGCAGAGACCCGGCTGTTGCGCGAACTGGATCGGCAGGCTTGTGGGCGGAACGGCCCCGAACGGCTGCTGGAACTGGGGCGCGCTCTGGAACGGCAGGAAGTTGCCCAGCTGCCCGGCAAGGCCGCCGATGGTCTGGCCGAGACCCTGGTTGCCAAAGGCGCCGCCAATGGCGCCGCCGATCGGTGCGCCATACTGCTTCAGCAGGTCGCCGAAGAATCCCTGTGGCGCAAACTGCTGCCCGAACGGCTGCTGCTGGAACTGCGGCAGGGCCTTCTGCTGGAACAGATGCTGCAGGACCGGGAACTGCTGCAACTGCTGCTGGGCCAGCTGAAGCTGATCGAGCATCGGGAACTGCGGCGCGCTCTGGAACGGCAGCAGACCGCCGAGACGACCCGCGATGTTGCCGATGCTCTGACCGATGCCCGGCTGACCGAACAGGCCGCCGATAGCCCCGCCCGCCGCGCCACCATACTGCTTCAGCAGGTCGCCGAAGAAGCCTTGCGGCTGGAACTGGGGCGAGCTCTGGAACGGCAGGAAGTTGCCGAGCTGACCCGCGATGTTGCCGATGCTCTGACCGATGCCCGGCTGGCCGAACAGGCCGCCGATGGCGCCACCGGCGGTGCCGCCGTACTGCTTCAGCAGGTCGCCGAAGAAGCCCTGCGGCTGGAACTGCTGGCCGAACGGCTGCTGCTGTTGCTGCTGGAGAGCTGCCAGCAGCGGAAACTGCGGCGCGCTCTGGAACGGCAATAGGCCGCCGAGACGACCCGCGATGTTGCCGATGGTCTGACCGATGCCCGGCTGGCCGAACAGGCCGCCGATGGCGCCGCCGGCGGTGCCGCCATACTGCTTCAGCAGATCACCGAAGAAGCCCTGCGGCGCGAACTGCTGGCCGAACGGCTGCTGCTGCTGTTGCTGGAACTGCTGCATCCGCTCGAGCAGGGGGAACTGCGGCAGGATTTGCTGCTGGAACAGTTGCTGCAGGACCGGGAACTGCTGCAGCTGCTGCTGGGCCTGTAGCAGTTGCTGAAGGATCGGGTGCTGGCCCTGCTGGATGGCTTCCATCAGCGGGAACTGGGGTGCGCTCTGGAACGGCAGCAAGCCGCCGATCTGACCGGCGATATTGCCGATGGACTGGCCGAGGCCCGGCTGGCCGAACAGGCCGCCGATAGCGCCACCGGCGGAGCCGCCATACTGCTTCAGCAGGTCACCGAAGAAGCCTTGCGGCTGGAACTGCTGACCGAACGGCTGTTGTTGAAGCTGCTGCAGCAGCAGCTGTTGCAGGATCGGGAATTGCTGAAGCTGCTGGAGCTGCTGCTGCAATGGAAATTGCATCGCTCCGTCAGGAGCACCGAAGGGGGTAGAGCCAAAGGACGGCTGGCTTGTGAGCATGTCGATCATGTAGACCTCGCTTCAAAAGGAAGAGGTGAGTTTTCAAGGGGGAAATGCAGAGTGAGCAAAACGCAACTCACAGAAGGTGCTGAAGCGGACACTACCGAAAATGTAAAAGCTCAATCGAAAATATAATGCGCAGGTTTATTCAAATTAAAACAAATTGTATTTATTTGTTCATCTGAAAATCGTGAACTTGGGTAAGTTATATATCCATTTTATGATGTTCTACTAAGAAAACACCGGCGTACCGAAAATTTCAATTACGGGAAGCATTGCTTTTGCTTCCCGCCTGTCGGTGCGCAGATTTGGAAAGTGAACAACAGCCCAAAAAATTAAGGCGACAGCCGAACCGGTCGCCGCCTTGAGGCGTCATGAATGACGCTCGCCTGCAGCCAGCCAGTTCCTAGATTTCATCTGGCCCGTCTGGCTTCGCATCACGTCACTCATGGCGTTTAACTCCAGAATGGTACTTTTGGTCCATATCTGATGTGAAATTATAACTTATATGGTTCTCTCTCCGTATCGAGCCGGATGGGTTATGTGTTAGCCGCCGATCCGTCCGCCATCGTTGCGGGTAATCAGCACGACGGACGGGCGCGGCGGCGTGCTCGGTTTGAAGTCCGGCCAGCGGGTTGCGGGGTCTTCGAAAGAGGACGCGCGCTCGAAGCCCGGATAGCTGGAGGTGCCGTCAGCACCCGGATGCTGCACCGAGAGGAAGAGCGCGCGACCGTCCGGCGCGAAGCACGGGCCGCACATCTCCGCGCCCACCGGAACGCGGAAGAACATGCGGCTGGTGGCGCGGCCGTCCCCTTCGGTCTCGACGGCGTAGAGACCGTCCGCCGTGCCGGTCAGCGGCCAGTTGGAGCCCTGATCGGTGGAGACCCACAGGCGGCCCTCCATGTCGATCGCACCGTTGTCGGGCGAGCCGAACCAGCCGTTGGCGGAGGTGGCGGGATTGTACGTGGCGCCGACAGTCGCAACGGCGGGGTCGCCGCAGCGCAGCAGGATGTCCCACCGGAACGTGTCCGCCGTGTGGTCCGCGTCCGGTGCGATCATTTCGACGATGTGGCCGAAGGCGTTGCGGGCGCGCGGGTTGGCAGGGTTTACCTCCACATCCTGACGGCGGGTGTTGTTGGTCAGCATGGCATAGACGCGCCCGTTGGTGGGGTGCGGCTGCACGTCCTCCGGCCGGTCCATCGGCGTCGCGCCCAGCAGGGTGGCGGCGCGGCGCGCCTCGATCAGCACGTCGGCTTGTGAGTCAAAGCCATTGGCGGCGGTCAGCGGGCCGCTGCCGTGCACCAGCGCCAGCCAGTGCAGTGTGCCGTCCGCATCGAAGCGGGCGGCGTACAGGGTGCCTTCATCCAGCAGATCCATGTTGGCGTCGCGGTTGCTTGGGTCGAAGCGACCCTTGGTGACGAAGCGGTAGATGTATTGGAAGGTCTCGTCATCGCCCGAGTAGAGCACCACCCGGCCATCCTTGTTGAGCACGCTCTCCGCGCCTTCGTGCTTGAAGCGGCCGAGCGCAGTGCGCTTCTTCGGCGTGGACATGGGATTGCGCGGGTCGATCTCGACCACCCAGCCGAAGCGGTTGGGCTCGTTCGGCTCGTGGCTGACATCGAAGCGCTTCTGGATCAGGGCGAAGCGCGACACGCTCCCCGCGCCGATGCCGTAGTCGAAGTAGGCGCGGGTTTCGGGGTGGCCTTCGGGCAGCTGGCCGCCGAAGTAGCCGTCGAAATTCTCCTCGCCCGCCAGATAGGTGCCCCACGGCGTGACGCCGCCGGCGCAGTTGTTGATGGTACCGATGACGTGGCGGCCCTTGGGGTCGGCCTTGGTTTGCAGGCGCGGGTGGCCCGCCGCCGGGCCGGTGAGCAGGAACGGGGTCGAGCGGGCGGTGATGCGGCGGTTGCGCATGCTGTCAGGCACGATCGCCCAGCCTGCGCCCTTGCGCTGCACCTCGATGACCGAGACGCCATGGGCCGCCAGTTCGATGTCCGCCATCTGGGGCGTGTAGGCGTCCATGTTGAACTGGCCTTCGGCGTCAACCAGGCCGGGGAACATGAGCGTCGGGATGGTGTACTCGTGGTTCACGCACAGCAGGCCCCGGTCAGCCGACAGCGGCACGAAGCCGATGTAATCGCAGTTGTAGCCGAACTGGAGTTCCTGCGCCGCCACGGTCTGGTGACGCGGATCGAACGGCGGGGCAGCCGGCGTGACCGGATCGCCCCAGCGCAGGAACACATCCGCTGTATAGCCGGGGGCGACATGGTGGGTCTCGTCAACGCCATGCGCCACTTCCTCGAAGGCGAACGGCGCGGGGGACGCCGCGGCGTCGGTTGTAGCAGCAGCGGAAGCGGGGGCGGGGCGGAATGCAGGCGGCAGGGCGGCCAGCGCAGCCATGGCCAGGGCGCCGCGCAGCGCATCGCGGCGGCCGAAGCGGACGCCAACCACATCTTCAAAGCTGGTATTACCGCGGGATTCGTTCATCGGGAGACGCCTTGTACAGAAGTTCGTTTCCCGGCGGCCTTAACCCGGCGCTATTGCAGTTTGATGACCCTGCGTGACGAAACCCCGAGAGCCACGGTGTAACGAGCCGTTCAGGCGGCCACGGACGCGGTGAGGAAGGGCTGGAGCGCCTCCACCGGCAGCGGCGGGCTGATGAGATAGCCCTGCACGGTCTGGCACTGGCGGGCGCGCAGGAACTCCAGTTGCTCGGAGGTTTCCACGCCCTCGGCCGTGACGGCCAGGTTCATGGAGTGAGCCAGTTCCAGAATGGCGGCAACGATGGCGTCGCCCTCCTCGCTCGCATTCAGATCCTGCACGAACGAGCGGTCGATCTTCAGCTTGCTGACCGGCAGTTGCTTCAGCACCGCCAGCGAGGAATAGCCGGTGCCGAAGTCATCCACCGCCACATGAACGCCGAGGTCGCGCAACCGCTGGAGACGACCGCGAATGGCCTCGAAATCGCTCATGATGACGGATTCGGTGACTTCCAGCTCGAGGCACTCCGCCGGCAGGCCGGTCTCGGCCAGCACACAGGCAACTTCCTCAACGAAGCTGTCGTCATCCATCTGCCGCGCGGAGACGTTGACGGCAATCTTGATCGGGAACGGCGATGTCCGGTTCCAGCGCGCGGCCTGGGCGCAGGCGGTGCGCAGCACGAAGCAGCCGAGTTCTGCAATCAAGCCGGTTGCCTCGGCCAGCGGCACGAACTGCGCGGGCGATACCGCACCCAGCTCGGGGTGCGACCAGCGTGCCAGCGTCTCGAAGCCCACCAGCGCCTTGTCGCTGGTCCGCACCACGGGCTGATAATGCACCGTGAGCCCGCCGGTGCGCAGGGCCGTCGCCAGCTCCTGCTCCATGTACGCACGCTCGCGGAAAGCCTCGTTCATGCCGGACTCGTAGAAGCCCAGAGCCTGCCCGTCGTCCCGTGCCCGCGCCAGAGCGAGCTCGGCATAGAGCACCAGCTTCTCGGCGACCTCCCCATCGTTGGGAGCAATTGCCGCGCCCATGACGGAGCTGAGAGGAATGTTCTCGCCGTTCAGCTGAACAGGCTGGTTCGCGGTCTGACAGATGCGGTTCGCCAGTTCCTGAGCGGCCTCGACACTGGCGAGCGACGAAACGGCGATGGCGAAGTCATCGCCGGCGAAACGGGAGACGATGCCCCGGCGGCCGGCGACGAACTCCAGCCGATGGCCGAGGATGTTCAGGATCTGATCGCCAAGGACGCCGCCATAGACGTTGTTGATTTCCTGGAAGCGGTTGATGTCCAGACGGGCAACCAGCAGGACGCTCTCCGACGCGCTGAGCTGCTCGACCTTGGCATGAAGTATGTTCATGAACTTGGCGCGGTTCGGAAGCCCGGTCAGGGAATCGAAATAGGTCAGCCGTTCGATGCGGCTGTCCTTCTCCTTGGTGTGGCTGATGTCCATGGCCACGCCCACCACCCGCAGGGGCTTGCCCTTGTCATCCGAGAGCAGACGGCCGCGCACCTCGAACCAGGCGTAGGTGTTGTTGCGGCGCCGAACACGATACTGAACGGTGTGCTCTTCATCTGGCTCTTGCAACACGCGGCAGATGACGTTGCCGAACAGGGACTGGTCCTCGGGGTGGACGCGCTCGAGCAAGGCGCCCCAGGTTGAGGGCGCGTCGAACTTCTCGCCCAGCAAGCCGGCCAGCTGCTCTGACAGGTAGAAGCTGCGCGTCGGGAAATGCCACTCCCACACTCCGCTCTTGGCAGCGGTGAGGGCGATGCCAAGGCGCTCCGCATTGCGCTGCGCGATGAACTGGTCATTCAGCGTGCGGCGCAGGGACCATTTCAGCAGCCCGTACATCAATGCAGCGGTCAGGGCCGTGTAGGTCATGCCCTTGAGCATATTGAGATGAAGAAGATGTTCGGCGCTGCCGGTGAGGGAGCTGAGGACGCCGTCGGTCAGAAAGAGCCAGAGAATGCTGATGAGGGCAAAGATCAGCCCGGCGCGGATCGGCAGCCGCTGCAGAAAGGCGTGGCTGTCTTCATAGGCGGTTGGCGGAATGACGGGAGAGTCGCGCGTCGGAAGGCCCACCGAGGTTGCGTGATCAGGAACCCGAGCGCATCCGCCCGTGCACTGCGCTGGATCTCGCTGGTCACAGGACGCAACCGACATAACGGAACTCAACCTCTACGAACCGGAAACCGACTCAAAAACAATCGAAGCCGTGTTACCTAAGCAACCTACGTGAATTGCAAATGAATGCTTAAACTCCAATCCTAAATGATGTGCTAACTCCGCAACATAGAGTTTGCGCCGGGCCCCCAACAACCTGCTGCTCAGCCATGTTGCGGCCGGAACAGCAGCAAAAGTTGCCAATGATTCTCAGATCCTTTCGGACTGCTCGACCGCAGCCCTGTAGTGCGCTGCGGAGGGCTCGCTGAAGCAGACGAAAACCACCTGCTCGATTGCATCTGGATGCCGGTCCAGCCAGTCGAGCGTGGTGCGCGCGGCAATGCGCGCGGCCTTGTCTGCCGGATAGCCGTAAACGCCAGTGGCGATGGCCGGAAAGGCGATGGTCCTGATGCCATACGTTGCTGCCAGATCAAGGCTGCTGCGGTAGCAGGCTGCCAGCAGGTCGGTCTCGCCTGCATCGCCGCCGCGCCAGATCGGGCCGACGGTGTGAATCACATGCCGGGCGGGCAGGTTGTAGCCCCTGGTGATCCGCGCCTCGCCGGTGGGGCAGCCGCCGATGCCGCGGCATTCCTCCAGCAAACCGGGACCGGCCGCGCGGTGAATCGCGCCGTCAACGCCGCCGCCGCCCAGAAGGGACTCGTTTGCGGCGTTGACGATGGCGTCCACCTGAAAGGTTGTAATGTCGCCGGTTACGACTTTCAGCCTATCTGACATGTTTGACCTCTCCTCGCCTGCGGCTAATCTTCTGCAAGATCTAGCCGCTTGTCCCGCAAAGGAAACAGGCGGTACAGGGCGGTGCCAGAGAGAGGGCCGGGAGGGATTGATGATTGAAGATACGGACTGGATTTCCACTGCCCAATGGTCTCGCCGGCAGGCGCTGGGCGCGGGTGCTGCCGCTGCTGCCGGTTTTGCGCTGGCGGCCGGGCCGGTTTCCGCCGCTGCCATCCAGACGGATACCCAAGGGCTGGAAGCCGGCTGGGTGCAGGTGCCGACCGGTGACCGCGCCGTACCCGCCTATCGTGCCAAGCCCGCAGGCGGCGGCCCGCGCCCGGTCATCATCGTGGTGCAGGAGATCTTCGGCGTTCATGCCTGGATTCAGGACATCGTGCGCCGCTTCGCCAAGGCGGGATACTATGCCATCGCGCCGGACTGCTACGTGCGGCAGGGCGATGCCACCAAGGTTGCGGACACTCCGACGCTGGTGCGCACCATCGTCTCCAAGGTGCCGGACACGCAGGTGATGAGCGACCTTGACGCGACCGCCGCCTTCTCGGCGACGGACGGCGGCAATGCCGAGCAACTGGGCGTGACCGGCTTCTGCTGGGGCGGGCGTATCACATGGCTCTACACCGCCCACAATCCGGCGGTGAAGGCGGGCGTTGCCTGGTACGGCCGCCTGCGCGGCGAGCCCAACAGCCTGCAACCCACCTACCCGGTGGACGTGGCGGGTCAACTGAAGGGCCCCGTCCTCGGTCTCTACGGCGGACAGGACAAGGGCATTCCGCTGGAAGACGTGGAAGCCATGCGCGTGGCGCTGGCGCAGGCCAACTCTCCCTCGCAAATCATCGTCTATCCGGAAGCCGAACACGGCTTCCTTGCGGACTATCGCCCCAGCTACAACCAGCAGGCTGCCACCGCCGCGTGGAAGGAAACCCTCAGCTGGTTCGGCAAGCACCTTCGGTAGTACGGCGGGCTCTTCGTGGGGGTTTATAACCCCCACACTCCCCTTCGTTTATCGGATCGTGCGCGGCAAAAACTGAAAAATCGAGAAACTCTAGAATGCCCGCCCGGACGCTTCGGCGTAGAGGCGGGCGTAGGTGTCCACCATCACGTCCTGCGTGAACTCGGCCTCGACGCGGGCGCGGTTGGCTCTGCCGATGCGGGCGCGCAGATCAGCATCGCTCAGCAGAGTGCTGAGCGCCGTGGCGAAGGCGGCTTCGTCTGTCGCGGGCACGACGAAGGGCGCGTTTTCGTCTGCGATGATCTGGGAGATGTCGCCCACGTTGGTGCAGGCGGCGGGCAGACGCGCGGCCATGGCCTCGACGAGGCTGATGGGGAACTGCTCGGTGTCTGACGAGATGGCGTAGACATCGAACAGGCCCACGTAGCGCGCGGGGTTGGTCAGGTAGCCGGGCATCACCAGCCGGTCGGAGATGCCGTGGGCGGCAGCCTCGGCCTTGATCCGCTCTTCTTCCGGCCCTTGCCCGCCGATGATGAGCCAACAGTCCGTGCGGCCACGCGTGGCCGCAGCAAAGGCGCGCACAAGACGCGGCAGGTTCTTCACGTCGCGCAGGCCCGCCAGCGTGCCGACCACCAGATCGCCCGGTTTCTTTACAAAGCCGGGAATGGCGTCAGGCGGGGGCGGTGTGTCGAACGGACCGACATTGACGCCATTGGGGATGAAGCGCACGCGGGAGCGGGGCTGGCCCCAGTCATTCAGGGCGATGCGCTCGATCAGGCGGGAACAGGCGACAACCGCATGCGCGCCCGGCAGAGCAAGGCGGCGGAAGTGGTTGCGGCGGGGCAGGGTGGCGGTGGCTTCTTCCGGTCCGAAGCCGTCCTCATGATGAACCAGCGGCAGGCGTCCGAACAAACGGTTGGCCATGGCCACTTCGATGCTGCCCCAGTTGTAGGTGAGCACGAGATCAAAATTGCCGCGGCGCAGGTATCGGCCGATGTCCCACAGGCGCACCGGAAGGGACGGACCCTTGAAGCGGCAGGGCGCATCCGGAAATTCCACCGGCACGGCGGGGTCCAGCAGCTTCTGAGCAGCAAGCTGCCCGGCGAGGGTGGGCAGGATGGTGTGGTGAACACGGGGTCCGAAGGCATTCATCAACCGGGCGGTGCGGGTTTCCGCACCGCCCAGGTTGAATGTCGGCATGACATGAAGCCAGCGGGGCCGGTTCATCCGTCCGAACTCAGTCCAGCGCGTACACGAGGAACTTGAGGTAGGCGGTCTGCGGCAGCAGCGGGTGGACCGGGTGGTCCGGACCGGCAGCGGCCGAGTGGATCAGCCGTGCCGCGCGCCCGCCGGTGCGGATGCCCGCGCTGGTGGCTTCCTGGAAGGATTCCGCCGTAATGTGATGGCTGCACGAGGCGATGCACAGCAGGCCATCCGGGGCAACGCGCTGCACGGCGAGGCGTGCCAGCTTCTCGTAGCCCTTCATGGCGGAGGGAACGTCCTTGCGCGTCTTGGCGAAGGCCGGCGGATCGGCCACCACCACGCCATAGTGGCGGGTGTCGTTCTGGAGATATTCGAACACTTCCGCCGTCTGCGTGGTCACGCGGTCGGCAAGGCCATTGGCCTCGGCCGCCTTGTTCGCCAGCGTCAGCGCGGATTCGGAGCGATCGACAGCGGTCACGCTGGTCGCGCCGCCCTGCGCCGCCGCCAGTGCGAAGGCACCGGCGTAGGTGTAGAGGTCCAGCACGTCCTGCCCCTTGGAGAGGCGGGAGACGAAGGCGCGGTTCAGGCGGTGGTCGAAGAACCAGCCGGTCTTCTGGCCGCCGGTAATGTCACCAAAGTAGGTGAGGCCGTTCTCTTCCAGCTGCACCGGACCATCGATGGCGCCAACCGGCACTTCGCTCAGCGGCTCAAGGCCTTCCAGCACGCGGGCCGGGCCGGTGGAGATGAGCGCGATGTTCGCGGGACTCAGCACCGACTGCAGGGCCTCGATGATAAGGTCCTTGTGCGCGTCCATACCCGCCGTGTTCGGCTGAACCACGAGGGTGTCGCCATAGCGGTCGACGATGAGGCCGGGCAGGAAATCGCCCTCGCCGTGCACCAGCCGGTAGAACGGGCGGTCGAACAGGCGCTCACGCAGAGCCAGAGCCTTCTCGATCCGCTCCTTGAAGTAGCGGAAATCGATCGAGCGGCTGTGGTTGCGGGTGAGCAGGCGCGCCGCGATCAGCGAATGGGGGTTGAAGTGGTACAGGCCCAGCAGGCGTCCGTCGGCTTCGGCCAGCCGCACCACGGTGCCGGGCGCGATGGCGCGCACGTCTGCCGAGAACTGGATCTGGTTGGAGAACACCCAGGGTCGACCGCGCACGGCAGAGGGCTTGGTGCTGCGGGCAAGGAAAATTTTCGGTTCGTTTTCTTCGGAGGTCATGTGGAGGACGTAGCCGTACGCGCCATGAGTTGCAATGGATCGTGAGGTCTGGCCACCTTGAAGATGGTCCGATGCGGCGAAATGGCAACCAGATGCGTTGCAAGGCGCGCGGTAGGCATCTGGTGACGTTCCCTCTATAAGATGCCCGTCTATATGATCGGAAGCGTGGCCGTTAGGGTGGCCAATGCTTGCGAACCGGGGGGGATAGCGGACTTATGGGCGGCTGGTTTGTTTGCCGGAAGGATGACGACGCGCAGGAGCGGCTGGCGGCGGCAGAGCGTCAGTTTGCGGCCCACGGCTTCGGAAATCCGCGGCGCATCGAGACGCCTGCCCACACGGGCCTTGTGGTCGGGCACATCCATCCCGGCCCGGCGGCGACCTACGCCCGGGACGGGGACGACTTCATCGCCGTGGCCGGCACGCTGTTCTATGACGGCGAGGCGAGCGAGGCGGCGCTGCTGCGCCTGCTGCATGATCTGACCTTGCCCTTCAACCAGTGGGAGCGGGTGACCGGCCACTTCGCGCTGCTGGCGAGCAAGGCCGGGCGGCTGTACGTTTTCAACGACTACTTCGGCGCGTTCCATGTCTATGCAACGCCGGGGCACGAGGTGGTGACCACCTCCTTCCTTGCCGCGGCGGGCGCGCTGCCGCGCGTCAGCTTCGATGCGCAGGGCGTCTACGAGTTTGCCTTCAACGCGACGCCGCTGGGCGAGTCGACGGTGCTGCGGGAGATCACCAAACTGGCTCCCATCGAGCAGCTGGAATTGGGCGAGACGGTGCTGGTGCACGCCGTCACCAAGGGGCTGAATGCCCGCTTCGATCCCGCCGCGGCCGATGCGAAGCGACAGGCCGACCGGCTGCGCGATCTGTTCGCCGCGCCGCTCAGGACCTTCGGCGACAACATCCAGTGTCCGCTCTCGGGCGGGTTCGACAGCCGCCTTGTCCTCGCCCTGCTGCTGGACGCGGGCGTGAAGCCGCACGTTTATGTCTATGGCACGCCGGGGGACGAGGACGTGTCCGTCGCTACCGCCATCGGCAAGGCCGAGGGCTTCGAGGTGGAGGTGTTCAACAAGGCCGCCTACGCGAAGGTGGACCCGGACCAGTTCGCCGAGATCGTGCAGCACAACTTCCACGAGATGGACGGCGTGCCCATCGACGGCGGCCTGTTCGACAACGGCGGCAATTCGGTGGCGCGTCACAATCGGGCCAGGGGCGGCGCATTGGCCGTCTCCGGCGCGGCGGGGGAAATCTTCCGCAACTACTTCTACCTGCGCGACCGTCCTTTCCAAAGCCGGGACATTCTCTACGCCTTCTACTCCGGCTTCGACCCGGACGACTGTACGGCGGAATTCAAGGAAACCGCCTACTTCGATGCGATGGACGCCAAGCTGTGCCGCGCCCTGAGCAGCGGCGACGGCAATCTCAGCCGGGCTGAAGTTGAAAGCGCCTACCCGCTGTTCCGCTGCCCGGCCTTCTTCGGGCGGGAGATCAGTCTGGTCAGCCGCTTCGGCAGCTATTTCATGCCGTTCTTCGAATACAACATCGTACGGCACACCATCGGCATTCCGGTGTCCGCCCGCAACCACGGCGCGTTCCAGAGCCAGCTGCTCGCGACCATTCACCCACGCCTTGCCGGCTACATGTCAGCCTATGGCCACAGCTTCACCGAGCCCGCCAGCTTCGGCCACCGCCTGTCCGAAGCGGTCAGCCTCTACCGCCCGCCGTGGCTGCGCCGGTATGGCTGGCGCATGAAGCAGGCCGTGAAGGGCCGCCCGAGCCTCAACCCCACCGGCTACATGGCCCCGGATTACCTGGGCCGTGTCGTTGATCTGGAGTTTCCCGCCATGCGGCGCTTCTTCCGCATGGAACACGTGGCAGACATGATGCTCTACCGCCGCATCGCCACGCTGGAGCATCTGGCGGGCAAGCTCGGCAGCCGCCTGCAGAGGTAGGTTCGGCGCACAGGCATTAATCTCCACAGCTTGACAGTTTCCGTCAGCTTCGGTCTGACTGGGGAATAATCTTGCGCGCCGTGGGCGAGCCGGGGGAGCGGCGCGAGCATGGATTGTATTGCCCCGGTCAGATGGAGTTGCCCTCGATGTCCATGTCACGCATGGCGGCCCTGTTCGTTGCCGCTGCTGCTGTTGCCTTCAGCGCTGCGCCTGCCGCGGCGGCCCCTCTTGCCGTTGAATTTGCCGGGGCCGAGCTGCCCCGGAACCAGACCGTGGTTCTGCCGGTGGCCGAAGGCGGCTTGGCAGGTTCGGCTGCTGCCATCAACGCTGCCGGTCAGGGTGCGCTGGAACAGGCCATGCAGGCCGCAGGGTTCAAGGGCAAGGCGGGTGAGGTGCTGCCGCTCTACGGCGTGGCGGGCTATCGCTCGCTGCTGCTGGTTGGTGTGGGCAAGGATGCGCTGACCCGCGTGGCGCTGGAGGATTACGGCGCTCGGGCCGCCACCAAGGCGACGGGCACGGATGCGGTGCATGTGGTAGTGCCGGAGGGCACGGACGCGGAAGCCCCGGCGCACATCGCCAACGGCGCGGCGCTGGGCTCCTACGGGTTCGACAAGTACCGCAGCGGCACAGCCAAGCCCGCCCGCAAGCTGGTGGTTCATGCCGCCAACCCGCAGGACGCCGAGCAGCGTTACAAGCAATCCTGGCAACCGCTGGCCGAGAGCGTGGCCTTCGCCCGCGATCTGGTCAATGAGCCGGGCAATGCCCTGTGGCCGGAGGAATTCGTGCAGCGCACCCGCGATGCGTTCCGGGGCGTGAGCAACGTGACGGTCGAGGCGCTGGACGTTCCGGCCATGGAAAAGCTGGGCATGGGTGCATTGCTCGGCGTTGGTCAGGGCAGCAAGCGCCCGCCGCGCCTGCTGGTCGTTCACTATCGCGGCGCGGGCGCCAATGACGCGCCGGTGGTGTTCGCGGGCAAGGGCATCACGTTCGACTCCGGCGGCATCTCGCTGAAGCCGGGCTCGGGCATGGAGCAGATGAAGTACGACATGACCGGGGCCGCCACCGCCACGGCAACCGTGCTCAATCTGGCCAAGCGCGGTGCGAAGGTGAACGCCGTTGCCATCGCGGCGCTGGCCGAGAACATGCCGGGCGGCGGCGCCATCCGCCCGGGCGACGTGCTGAAGACCATGTCGGGCAAGACCATCGAGGTCATCAGCACCGACGCGGAAGGCCGTCTCGTGCTCTCCGATGCCGTGACCTACGCGCAGGTGCGCTTCAAGCCGCGCCTGCTGGTGGACGTGGCCACCCTGACCGGCGCGGTGCGCACGGCGCTGGGCGATGACTACGCGGGCCTGTTCTCCCGCCACGATGCGGTTGCCCAGCAGGTACTCGATGCCGGCCACAAGACGGGCGAGGAAGTGTGGCGTCTGCCGCTGCACCCGGACTATGCCAATGGCATCACCTCCGACATTGCGGACATCAAGGGCTCGGCCTCTGGCCGCGCCTATGCGGGCGCAGGCATCGGCGCACAGGTCATCGGCAGCTTCATCGCGCCGGAAACCCCGTGGGCGCACCTGGACATCGCCAGCGTCGCCTGGCTCGACGCGGCCCAGCCGACCAAGCCGCGCGGCGCGACCGCCTTCGGCATCCGCCTGCTCGACCAGCTGGTGCGGGACCACTACGAGGCCAGGTAAGGGGAGCTGGAGTCCGCCGAAGCTTTCCAGAGAAGCGAAACCTTGCGCCGTTGCTGAACCAAACCGGTGTTCAGCGGTTGCGCAAGGAGAGGGGCCGGGCGCCTGCCGCCCGGCCCCGCTGCTTTTCTGGAAAGGCCAGAGGCGATGACGCTGTTCACGCTCAGTCCTGATCTGGTGCGCGGTCTTGCCTGCGCTGTCTGGCTGACCGTTCTCATTGCCCTTGTCGTTCGCCGACCGGCCTGGCGCTTCGCGCCCGTCGGTGTCCGGCTCATGCTGGCGGGGCTTGCCATCGTGGGCGCGGGGCTGCTGATCGGTGCGGTCTTTACCATTCTGCACCGGGTCTCGGCCTCGCCGGACCGTATCGCGACGGAAGCCATCGGCCTGATTGCGGGCCTGTTCGCGCTGGCGGGCGTGCTGCGCTTCCGCCCGGTGGCCTCCGCGCCGTCTCCTGATATGCTCACCGGGGCGGATATAACAGAACGACCGCTAGACCTTGCCGAGCCCGCGCCTGGGGTCCGGTCCGCCGATGCCCGCGCCGCCAGCGCGCCTGACGAGCCGGAGCCGGCCTGGAGGGTCAACGCCCTTCAGAAGTACCAGTCTGACAAGCAGGAGGCGATGACCCGGCTGGCCGGAGGACTGGCGCATGACTTCAGCAACGTTCTGACCGTTATCCTGACTGCCAGCGAAATCCTGCTTCTGGAGCAGAACCTGCCGGAGAAGGTGCGCCGCCGGATCGAGAGGATGAACGGCGCAGCGCAGCGCGGCGCAGCCTTGGCGGACCAGTTGCGCTCCTTTGCCGGGCATCAGGACTTGCAGAGCGAGGTGATCGACCTGCATGACCTGCTGCGCTCCGACGCGGTCAGGCTGAAGGCGGCGGTGGGTCCGGACATAGAGCTGCATTACGAATTTGCGGATGATCCATGCCCGGTCCTGATCGATCCCGAGCAGATGTGCGCCGCTGTGGCCACGGTTCTGGTCTATTGCCGCTCCACGCTGCCGGACGGCGGACGGGTCAGTTTGTCGACCCGGTTCGAGACTGTGCCGGTGGCAGATGCCGCGCCCGACGGCCTGGCCGGGAGCGTTGTGCTGACCATTGCCCGTTCAGGTCAGAGACTTTCAATGGAACAGGCGCATCGCCTGCTGGACGAGCCCTACAGCATCGGTACGTCATCGGTTGTCGGCGGCGGGTTCGGCCTCAGCCTGGTCGCCGGGTTCATTCGGCAGTCCGGCGGAGAAGCCGAGTTCGTCGAGGAGCCAGGCCGTGGACCGGTTCTGGAAATCCGGCTGCCCCTGGTGCTTGACGGAGTTGCGAGCGGGGCATTCGGTGCCGAGGCTGACCTGGAGGGGGCAGAGGTGTTTTCCTCTGTCGGCACGCATCTATTGGCAGAGCCCGCCCCGCCAGCCACTCCACCGCCGGCCACTCCATCGCCTGCTACCGCATCGGCTGTCCCTCACCCCGCGGCCCCCGTTCCGCATGTCGAGCCGTTGCATGTTCTAGTGGTCGAAGAGGACGAACTGCTGCGGGAGTCGGTGATGGCGGAACTCGCCAGCCTGGGCTGCTCGGTCAGCGTGGCGGCAACACCTTCCGAAGGCTTTGCCCGGCTGGAGCGCGTGCCGTCCATCAACGTGCTGCTCTCCGGTCTGCCCCCTGGAGATGGCGAAGACGGCGCAGAGCTTGCCCGGCAGGTAAAGGCATGGCTTCCCCACCTTCGCGTCGTTCTGATGTCGGCAGACATCACGCGCACGGGCACGCTCGAAAACGGCCTTGCGGTGCTTCTGCCCAAACCCTTCACCCGCGCCCAACTGGCAGACAGTCTTGGGCTTGAGCGCTGAGCACGCCGAGGGTTTCGAACCTTTCCGGTCCGGTTTTTGTTGTTCCCGTTTGCGACGGTTTCTATGTTGCGACCTCGCTTCCCGGCGCGTTGCGCCGGGCCGGAGCCGGGCGTTTCTGTCTGATCGGGCCTGACCCCTCGGGCCTGTCTCTCGGGGCCAGCCATATGGGGCCAGCTATATAAGGACCCGCGGTCAGACGAGCGCATGCGCCTGGCGTCCTTTCCCGGGATGAATCATCGCGGCGGTGCGGGAACGCGCCACGGCGGTTGCCTGTGTATGGAGGTGTTGATGAGCCGAGAGGCGCAGTGGGGCCCAGCGCGCATGTTGGTGAATTTCTTCAGGATGGAAGCCGCAGGTGGGTTGTTGCTGCTGCTGGCCGCTGCCGTTGCCATCCTGATGCGCAATTCGGATTTCGCCGGATTGTACGACCTGCTTCAGAACTTCCCCATGACGTTCGGCTTTGGAGCCTACAGCCTCACCAAGCCTGCCGTCCTGTGGATCAACGATGGTCTCATGGCCATCTTCTTCCTGCTGGTTGGCCTTGAGATCAAACGGGAGATTCTGGAGGGCCAGCTCTCCAGCCGCGACCAGATCACCCTGCCGGTGGTGGCCGCCGCTGCGGGCATGGCTATGCCTGCCCTGGTCTATGTGTTCTTCAACATAAACACGCCCGAGACCCTGAGCGGATGGGCCATTCCGGCCGCCACGGACATCGCCTTTGCCCTGTGTCTTTTCTCGCTGGTGGGGAGCCGCGCGCCCCTGTCACTGAAGGTGCTGCTCACCGCCATTGCGGTGGTGGATGACATGGGCGCCATCGTGATCATCGCCCTGTTCTACACGGCCGAGCTGAGTCTGGCGTATCTGCTGGGCGCGGTGGTGTGCCTCGTCCTGCTCGCGATCCTCAACCGCTCGGGGCAGATGCGACTCTGGCCTTACCTGCTGGTCGGCGCCTTCCTGTGGTTCTTCGTGTTCAAGTCAGGTCTGCATGCCACCATCGCGGGTGTGCTGACGGCGCTGACCATTCCGCTGCGCACGCGGCGGCCGGAGCAGAAATCCCCGCTCAAGCGGCTGGAGCATGCGCTGCACCCCTGGGTTGCCTTCGCCATTCTGCCGATCTTCGCCTTTGCCAATGCAGGCGTGGATCTTCAGGGACTGTCGCTCGCCCTGCTGCTGGAGCCGCTGCCGCTGGGCATCGCCGCCGGGCTGTTTGTTGGCAAGCAGATCGGCATCTTTGGCAGTTGCTGGCTGATGATCAGGCTGGGCTGGGCGCGCATGCCGTTCAATGCAGGCTGGGTCAGCCTCTACGGTATGGCGATCCTGTGCGGTGTGGGCTTTACCATGAGCCTGTTCATCGGCGGCCTGGCGTTCACGACGCCGCTGTATCTCAACGAAGTCCGGCTCGGCATCCTGACCGGCTCGCTTCTCTCCTCGCTGGTCGGCGTTGCCGTGCTGGCCCTCGCACCCCGGCCGCGCGAGGTGGAGCGCGCGGAGTCGCAGGGGTAATTCGAGAAAAATGGGGGGTAGGGGGCCGGCCGGGCCCCACCCTTCGCACTTTGTTCGGTGCGCCGTACAGGCGCCTGCCCTGCCGCGCCTGAAGGCCGCAGCGTTTTGGTGCGGGACAGAAACGTCCTTTAATTTCAGTTAATTGTATTAACCTAAGATCATTTACTTACGGATATCCGCCAAGCCCCTCAGGTCCGGCAGTCTTGACTATTTACCTGTTTCGCCTTCTCGCAGGCAAAAACAGTCTGATCCGGACAACCCGTTAACCATTTGGTTAAGTATGCAGGTTTCTATTATTGTTTGAATATGTTCCAGGGACTAACCTCACCCCACCTGGTCGGGCTGAGATCTCTGGCCATGCAGGGCAGGGAGGGACGACAGACGGTATGAAGGCAGGGGGGCGAGGCGGCTTGGGCGACTTCAGCGTCCGGCAGGCGACGCAGACGGCGCGTCGCATGGTTCTGCTCGCCTTCGTGGGACTGGCCTTCGTGTTTGGCTGTGTGCTGGCAGATCAGGCCTACGTCCACCATCGCTACCGTGAAGTTCTGGCCAGTGCCAGCAAGGTCATCGACCTGTCCTGGCAGGTTGCGCTGACCGGCCATGAGATGACCGCTGCCACCGGAATGGCCGCTGCCACCGGCTCCAGCATTTGGATTGGCGTTTACAACGGCCTTGAGCCGCGCGGGGCGGAACTGATCGACCAGATCGTCCAGCATCTTCCGGAAGATACCAGCCAGGAAACCCGTGATCGGCTCATCGAGCTGGGGCGGACGCGGCGCGGCATCGACGAGCGGGTGTTCGGCATGGTCTATGCCGATGACCTTGCAGCGGCGCAGGCGCTTGTGAATTCCACCGGCTACCGCGACACCAGCCTTGCGTTCCGCAACCAGCTGGAGGAACTGCGCCAATCCGTCCGCAAGAGCGTCACGAATGAGATCCGCCGGATTCAAGTTCGCTCCTGGCTGGTCTCGGGCGGCCTGATGGTGCTGGCGGCCCTGTTCTTCGCGATCATCTGGCGCCGCCTGAACCGGGACATGGGCAAGTCCGAAGCGGCCTTCGCCGTGGCGGAGGCCCGGCTTGAGCAACTCGCCAGCTTCGATCCGCTCACCGGCATGCCCAACCGGCAGCGCCTGATCGAGGAAATCCAGCAGATGATGATCCGGGGCGAGCGCTCCGGCCAGCGCCTCGCGGTCATTGCGCTGGATATCGATGGCTTCCGCGCCATCAACGACCAGTTCGGCCATGACGTGGGCGACCGGGTTCTGCGCGAGGCCGGTCGGCGCATCATCTCCTCCGTCCGGCAGGATGAGATTGCCGCGCGGCTGGGGGATGACGAGTTCGTCATCGCCATCAGCTGCCAGAACAGCCAGGATGCGCCCATGCGCGTCGCACGGCGCATCATCGACCTGATCGGCCAGCCGCATCTGCTGGAAGGCATTGACGTGGACGTGCGCGCAACGGCGGGCGTTTCCATCTGGCCGGACGATTCCGCGCTTCCCGACGAACTGCTGCGCAAGGCGGACGTGGCGCTGGCCCGCGCCAAGGCCGAAACCCGCGGCGAGGTGCGCTTCTTCCAGCCGGTGATGGACGCGGACCTGCGTGAGCGCGCCCGCCTCCAGACCGAGCTGAAGCAGGCCATTCAGGAAGGGCAGATCGTTCCCTACTTCCAGCCGGTGGTCGATCTGGCGACCGGCGCCATTCAGGGCTTCGAGGTGCTCGCCCGCTGGAGCCACCCGACACGCGGCATCATCGCTCCCACGGCCTTCATCTCCTTCGCGGAAGATTCGGGCCTCATCAACGACCTGACCTTCTCCCTGCTGCGCGCCGCGCTCAAGGAGGCCCGTGCCTGGCCGGGCGAGCCGACCATCGCCATCAATATCTCCCAGCGCCAGCTCATCGACGCCAAGCTGGCAGGCAAGCTGCTCGGCGCGCTGGCGGACGTGGACTTCCCGGCGCACCGCTTCGAGGTGGAGGTGACGGAAAACGCCCTGGCGTCCGACATCCGCACCGCCAAGTACATCCTTTACGGCCTCAAGAGCCGGGGCGTGCGCATCTCGCTCGATGACTTCGGCACCGGTTACTCGTGCCTCGGCCATCTGGCCCAGCTGCCGGTGGACAAGATCAAGATTGACCGCTCCTTCACCCGCACCATGCATGGGCAGGAGCAGAGCGCCACCATCATCAAGTCCATCATCGGCCTCGGGCGCAGTCTCGGCCTGCCGGTCATCGCCGAGGGTATTGAAACCCTTGAGGACGCGAAAACCCTGCTCGCCATGGGCTGTGCCACCGCGCAAGGGTATTTCTTCTCGCCGCCGCTGCCGGCCGCCTCCGCCCAGCGACTGCTCGGCCGCCCGCTTGGTTATACCGATCAGGACAAGTCGGCCCGGGTCTGATCCGGGCCGGCTGCATCTTCCCTAAACCGGCCCCTACACCGGAATGGCGAGGGTGTTCTTGACCTCTTCCAGCACGGCATAGGTGCGCGTTTCGCGCACGCCGGGCAGGCGCACCAGCGTGTCGCCCAGAAAGCGGCGGTAGGCTTCCATGTCCGCCACCCGCGCCTTCACCAGATAGTCGAAGCCGCCCGCCACCATGTGGCATTCCAGCACGTCCGGCATCTTGCGGATGGCCGTCGCGAAGTCGTCGAAGATGTCGGACGTCGTGCGGTCGAGATGGATCTCGACAAAGATCAGGAGCGAGCGGTCCAGCTTGTCGGGATCAAGAATGGCCGTGTAGCCCTTGATGTAGCCCTGCTCCTTCAGCCGCCGCACGCGCTCATGGCAGGCGGCCGGAGACAGGCTGTTCCGCTGCGCCAGTTCCTGATTCGTGATGCGTCCGTTGGCCTGCAAATCGCGCAGCAGACGCCGGTCGATATCGTCCATGCTTCCCTCCCCGTTCTACAATCGAAGAATATGCGGCTGGAAAAGGGTTTAGTCGATGAAAAATCGGCGAGAGGCCGTGATATAAAAAGCACATTCGACGTTTTTCAGATGATAACGATGATATCACCAGTGTGGGACTAAATAGCTCCATGAGGAACATCGAAGCCTCTCTTGCCGCCATCCGCGGCCGTATGCCGGGCCTGTATCGCGCTCCCGAGGCAGACGTGCTGGCGGGTCTCGTACCGCAGGCAACTCCCTTGCCTGAGGAGCAGCGCGCTATTCTGGAAACGGGGCGCAAGCTCATCGGCCATGTGCGGGAGCACGGCCATGGCGGCCTGATCGACAGCTTTCTGCAGCAATACCGGTTGAACACCGCCGAAGGGCTGGCGCTGATGACGCTGGCCGAGAGCTACCTGCGCGTGCCGGACGTGCTGACCGCAGACGCCCTCATTCGCGACAAGATGACGTCGGCCCGGTGGGAAGCTTACAAGGGCCAGTCGGACTCCGCTCTGGTCAATGCCGCCACGCTCGGCCTCGTGCTGACCAAGGCGCTGGTGAAAAACGACGAAACCGCAGGCGCCCTCAAGAAGCTGATCACCCGCATGGGCGAGCCGTTCATCCGCACGGGCGTGGCCGCGGCCATGCGCGTGATGGGCGAGCAGTTCGTACTCGGACGCACCATCGGCGAGGCGCTGGCCCGCGCGCGCAGCGGCAAGAACCGCCTGTACCGCTACTCTTTTGACATGCTGGGCGAGGCCGCCCGCACGGCGGAAGATGCGGAGCGCTACTTCCAGGCCTATGCGGACGCCATTGCGGCAGTGGGCCGCGACGCTGCCTCCGTGCAGAACTTCTGGGACCGCAACACCGTCTCGGTGAAGCTGTCTGCGCTGCATCCCCGCTATGAGGTGGCGCAGGCCGACCGCTGCGTACCCGAGCTGATCGAGCGCATGGTGCGCCTCTCCGTCATGGCGCGGGAGGCCGGCATCGGCCTGACCGTGGACGCCGAGGAAGCAGACCGGCTGGTAATGTCGCTGGATATCATCGAGGCCATTGCCCGCGCGCCTGAGCTGAAGGGGTGGGACGGGCTCGGCATGGCCGTGCAGGCCTACCAGAAGCGCGCCCTTGCCGTAATTGACTGGGTGGATGCCCTCGCCGCCGACACCGGTATCAAGATCACTGTGCGTCTGGTGAAGGGTGCTTACTGGGACGCCGAGATCAAGCGCGCGCAGGAGCAGGGGCTGGAAGGCTATCCGGTCTATACCCGCAAGGTGGCGACGGACGTGAGCTACCTCGCCTGCGCCCGGGCCATGCTTCAGAAGAAACACCTCTATCCGGCGTTCGCCAGCCACAACGCTCACACGGTTGCCGCCATCCTCACCTGGGCGGGAGACCGGCGCGACTTCGAGCTCCAGCGCCTGCATGGCATGGGCAACGGCATGCACGATCCGCTGGTCGAGGCCGGTGATTACAACTGCCGCGTCTATGCGCCCGTCGGCGGTCATAGCGACCTGCTCGCCTATCTGGTCCGCCGCCTGCTCGAGAACGGGGCCAACTCCAGCTTCGTGCATCAGCTGGCGGACTCCTCGGTCGCGGCGGATGACCTGCTGCGTGACCCGGCCTCCACGCTGGCTGGTCTTGATTGCACGCCGCACCCGGCCATTGCGCTGCCGCTTGATATCTACGGCGCCGAGCGCCGCAATTCAGAGGGAATCGACATGTCCGAAGAGGGCATCACCAACGCTTTGCTTGAGGAAATGCAGCAGGTCTGGGCGCGCACGCACACCGCCGCGCCGCTGATCAACGGCGCGCTGGTGGCGGGTGAGGCCCGTCCGGTGCTGGACCCCTCCAACCGCAACCGTCAGGTCGGCACCGTGGTCGAGGCCAGCGCAGCGGACGTCTCCCGCGCCATCGGCATTGCCCACGCCGCCTTCCGCTCGTGGAACGGCGCGGACGTTGAAACCCGCGCGGCCGCCCTTGAAAAGCTGGGCGACCTTTTGGAGCGTGACCGCGCCGCGCTGATGGCCCTTGCCGTGCGCGAGGCGGGCAAGAGCATTCCCGATGCGCTGGCCGAAGTGCGCGAGGCGGTGGATTTCTGCCGCTACTATGCCGTTCAGGCCCGCAAGCTGTTCCAGGACATGCCGCTGCCCGGCCCCACGGGTGAGAGCAACACCCTCCGCCTCACCGGCCGGGGCGTGTTCGCCTGCATCGCGCCGTGGAACTTCCCGCTGGCCATCTTCCTAGGCCAGATCACGGCCGCGCTGGCAGCGGGCAATGCCGTCGTCGCCAAGCCCGCGCCGCAAACGCCGCTCATTGCCGCGCATGCCGCCCGCCTCATTCTGGAGGCAGGCGTGCCGGCAGACGCATTTCACCTGCTGCCCGGCGGCCCGGACGTGGGTGCTGCGCTCACCAGCGATCCGCGCGTGATGGGTGTTGCCTTCACCGGTTCCACCGGCACCGCCAAGCGCATTGCCCGCTCGCTGCTGGCGGACGACAACCGCCCCATCGTGCCGCTGATTGCCGAGACCGGCGGCCTCAACGCCATGATCGTCGACTCCACCGCCCTGCCGGAGCAGGTGGTGCGTGATCTCATCATCTCCGCTTTCCAGAGCGCGGGCCAGCGCTGTTCGGCGGCGCGCCTGCTCTGCGTGCAGGAAGACGTCGCCCCCCGCATCCTCGAGATGCTGGAAGGCGCGATGAGGGAGCTGCGGCTGGGCGATCCGGGCGATCTGTCCACCGACGTCGGCCCGGTCATCGACGAGGCGGCGCGCACGAAGATCCAGAACCATCTGGAGCGCAACGCCAGCCGCATCCTCTATCGCCTGCCGGTGCCCGAGGCGCTGGCGAACGGCAACTTCGTCGGCCCCGCCCTCGTGCGGCTGGAGCAGCCGGAAGACCTCAAGGAAGAGATCTTCGGCCCCGTGCTGCACGTTGCCACCTGGAAGGCGGGCGAGCTGCCGCAGCTGGTCGAGCGCATCAACGCCTCGGGCTACGGCCTCACCATGGGCCTGCACAGCCGCCTCGGCGAAGCTGCGCAGACCGTTGCCGCCACGGCTCATGTGGGCAACCTCTACGTAAACCGCTCGATGATCGGCGCAGTCGTCGGCGTGCAGCCGTTCGGCGGCGAGGGCTTGTCGGGCACCGGCCCGAAGGCGGGCGGCCCGCACTACCTGCTGCGGTTTGCAGCGGAGCGCACCGTCTCCATCGACACCACCTCAGCCGGCGGCAACACCTCGCTGCTGGCGCTGGAGAACGACCTGGCCAGCTGACGACCGGGTTGTGACGAAGGGCGCGGGAAGGCGTATACTCTTCCCGCGCCCTTTTTTTGTGCCGGAAGGTCAGCCGGACAGGAGCGGGAAACCGCAGCCGGGCGGATCGTTCAGCCCAGAGGCACGCGGTAACTTCAGATGGTGGCTTGGCATGACGGCAGACAGCGGCAACGGAGTGAAACCGGGCATTGATACCCCCGATGCCCGCCGCGCCCTTCTGGATGCGCTGGTGGATCCGGTGCGCCGCGCGGCAGATGCCATCGAAGACGTGCGCAAGGGCGGCATCACTGCCCGCGAAAAAGCCGACAAGTCCCCCGTCACCGCCGCAGACGAAGCCGCCGAGCAGATCATCGAGGCGGCGCTGCGGGAGCTGACGCCCGACATTCCGATTGTTGGCGAGGAAGCCTTCTCCGCCGGCACAGCGCCCGAGGATATCGGCGGCACCTTCTGGCTCATCGACCCGGTGGACGGCACCAAGGAGTTCGTGCGCGGCGGCAAGGATTACACCGTCAACGTCGGGCTGATCGTGAATTACGAGGCGGTGCTGGGCGTGCTCATGTCCCCGCGCGAGGGCACGCTCTGGGCCGGTGCCGAAGGTGTCGGCGCGTTCCGGTTGGACCACAACGGGCGGCGGGAAGCTATCTCCGCCCGGAGCCTCGCCAACCGCCCGCTCATCGTGCTCGCCAGCTACCGCCACCGCGACACCCAGACCAAACGCTATCTGGAAGCCCTGCCCAACGCCAAGGTCACCGGGCGCGGCAGCAGCATCAAGTTCGCCATGCTCGCCGAGGGCAACGCCGACCTCTATCCCCGCTGGTACGCTTGTTCCGAGTGGGACACCGCCGCCGGCCACGGCTTGCTTGTGGGCGCAGGCGGGCAGGTGTTCGACGCCAAGACCGGCGAACCCCTGCGCTACGCCAAGCCCGGCTTCGAGAACATCCCCTTCATCGCCGTGGGAGACGCGGACGCGGCAACGGCGCGCAAATTGATGCCATGGCAGCGGTGAGGCTGGGCTTAAGCCTTACGGCTTTTTGATCGCAGGGGGTTTTAACCCCCTGCACCCCCTGTCATTACGGGGGCGTGGAGTTGCCAATCTCCGCAAGAGAATCAATCTGTTACCAATCCCATCACCCCACCGTGGGCTTTGATGGTTTTCATGCCGATGGTGGTGGAGAAGCGTTTGACGCCGGGCAGCATGCACAGCTCCTGGCGTAACAGCTGGTCAAGGTCGGGCATGGTGCGGGCGCGCACTTCCAGCACATAGTCCGCATCGCCCGCCGTGGCGTAGCAGGCGAGAACGGACGGGTGCCGCTTTACGGCAGCCTCGAAGGCGTCATGCCGCTCGAACGCCACTTCCACCTGCACGAAAGCGTGGATCTCCAGCCCCACCGCCTGCGGGCTGATGAGTGCGCGGTAGCCTTCGATCACGCCCGCGGCCTCCAACGCCTGCACCCGCTTCCACGCCGGCGTCTTGCTGAGGCCTACCGTCTCTCCCAACTGGGCGAAGGACTGGCGGGCATCTCGCTCCAGTTCGGTGAGCAAGGCGCGGTCAATGCGGTCCAGCGGCACTAACGTTCTCCATATAGGAATTCAGGAAGAACAATGTCCTGCAAAATCTGCCTCTGCACAACCGATTGGGAACAATGTTTCCGCCCGGCGCGACTAGAATGGAGGCTTCGAACCACAGGGAGGGGAGGCCCGTCATGGATCGCGAACAATTCTACGCGCTGATGCAGAGCGACGAGACGCTGGATTACGAGGCCTATCTCAACTGCCGCCAATTGCTCAGCTGTCAGAAGCCGTTCGACCAGCTCTCCAACCGCGACGAGCTTCAGTTCCAGATCGTCCATCAGGTCGAGGAGCTGTGGATGAAGCTGGCCGCCTTCACCCTGCTGGAGATCGACGAGCAGATGGCCCAGCGCCAGACCTTCCGGGTGCTGACCCTCTTCGAGCGGGTAAACCGCGTGCTGCGGTTGATGACCACCCAGCTGGAATTGCTGGAGACCATGAGCCCCAAGGATTACCAGCAGATCCGCCTGCAACTGGGCAATGGCAGCGGGCAGGAATCTCCGGGCTTCCGGGTGCTGCTGCGCATGCCGACGTATCTGTGGCGCACCTTCAAGGCCCACTACCTTGAGCCACAGGGCCGCACGGTCGAGAGCATTTACGACAGCGAGTACGCGCACGATGAAGCCTACGCGGTGGCGGAAGCGCTGGTGGAATTCGACGAGCGCTTCCAGAAGTTCCGCGCGGATCACATCCTATTGATTCATCGCTCCATAGGCATGGGCTCCGCCTCGCTCAAGGGCCGCCCGGTCGAACTGCTGGAAGCCGGCGCGCGCCACCAGTTCTTCCCCGAGCTCTGGGCAATCCGCTCGCAAATGACCGATCGCTGGGGCGCTGCCTACGGCCGCGTACGCGAGAGCATTGCCGGACATCATGCTGAGAGCGCATTGGCTGGCGCCCCTGCCGCCGGCTGTCCACTCAACCATAGGGCGTCCTGATCGTTGTCTTCCTGTATTTTATAGGGAGACATCATATGGATGCTGTACATGATACCGAGCTGGCGACGGTAGAGTCGGTCGATCTGAAGCGCTACCTCGGCACCTGGTATGAGGTCGCCCGCCTGCCGTTTCGCCATGAAGACCGGGGCGCACGGAATGTGACGGCGCAATATTCCTTGAACGAGGACGGCACCATCCGTGTCATCAATCGTAACATCAATGAACAGGGTGAGGCGGAAGAAGCGGTGGGCGAGGCCAAGCCGGTCGATGCCACCAACTCCAAGCTGAAGGTGAGCTTCCTGCCCGAAGGGTTGCGCTGGGTGCCGTTCGCCAAGGGCGATTACTGGATTCTCCGGCTGGACCCGGACTACACCACCTCCCTCGTCGGCACGCCGGATCGGAAGTATCTCTGGCTGCTCTCCCGCACGCCGGTCATGCAGGAAGAGAAGCGCAACGACTGGCTGGAATTTGCGCGCTCGAAAGGCTTCGACATCTCGAAGATCATCATCACGCCCCAAACGGAAGAGGAATTTCCGTCTGCGAAGTAGGCGCGGTTTTCCCGCCGAGGTTTCTGAATAAGTCGTTAAATATCAATGTATTAAAATGTATATTAGACTATCGCATGCTTTGAGAGCCGAAACGACAGTCCTATTATTCGGTGGTCGGCGGGGAATTGTCCCCGCCGATTTCACCGAAAGGAACAGAGACATGCTTGTCTCCATCCTGTTCGAGTGGATGAAGATCAGACTGAGCGTCTGGTTCTACTTCTAGCTCGAACGCTCGGGGGTAAGGGCAGCAACCCTCCCCCGAGTTTCGGTAGAATACGAAACTGTTGTGATTTTCGCAACGCGGCCCAAGGTCGTATATCACTCCAAGGGAAAACTACCGCCGCTGCGTGCGCCAGCGCTGCACCGCGTCTTCAATCAGTGGCAGGCCGCGGCTGCCGGTGGTCCAGCTTGCGGAGAACACCGGATCATCCGATGCTGGGCAATGTTCCGGCGCAAGCGAGGCGATGCGCACGCGCATGGGCACGGCCGCGCCTTCGCCGCAGACGATGCACTCGCGGTTGCGCAGGGACGGGATGGCGTCCAAGAACCCCCGCGCCCCTTCGGACATGGCGGAGCGCACGAACAGCTGGTCACGCTCGTTATTGAGGCGCATCGAGATGATGGTGCCGCACTGGGACAGCACGGCCTCAGAGAGGTCCGACGGCCGCTGGGAGATCAGCCCGAGCGCCACGCCGTACTTGCGGCCCTCCTTGGCGATACGCTCCAAATTCTTGCGTGCCGAGCCGAAGATGTCCAGCCGCTCGGCGGGCACGTAGCGGTGCGCTTCCTCGCAGACGAGCAGGATCGGCCGCCGCTCCTGCTGGGGCGTCCACACCGCGAAGTCGAAAACGAGGCGGGAGATCAGCGCCACCACCACGTTGGTGATGTCTGACGGCACCCCGGAGAGGTCGATGATGGAGACGGGCCGCCCGTCAGCGGGCATGCGCAGCAACTCGGAGATCAGCGTCGCCAGCGTGTCGTTGATCTGAAGGCCGGAGAACATGAAGCTGTAGCGCGGGTCTGCCTTTAGTTCCTCCAGCTTGGTCTTCAGGCGCAGGTAGGGTGTGATCTTCTCCGGCTTGTCCAGCTTGCCCATCTGGGCGGAGAGGGCGGAGAGCAACTCGGCTAGCGTGTAGGGCACGGGCGTATCCACCGTGATGCGGTTGCCCGCGCCCGCCAGCCGCGACTTCTGCCGCGCCGCCAGCAGGCAGCGCTGGAGAATGTCAACGTCCGGCTCGCGCTCGGGCGAGCGCTGGCCGACCAGCACTTCCACATGCTCCTCGAAATTCATCAGCCAGTAGGGCAGGTGGAGATTGGAGACGTCGTAAACCTGCCCCACGTCCGCAAAGGCTGCGGCGTATTCGCCGTGGGGGTCCAGCATCAGCACATGCCCCTGAGGCGCCTGTTCGATGATCCCCCGCAGCAGCAGAGCAGCGGTAGTGGACTTGCCGGTGCCGGTGGAGCCGAGCAGGGCGAAATGGCGGGAGAGCAGCGGGTCGATGAACAGCGCGGCGCTCACATGCTCGGTCGGGTACACCGAGCCGATGGCCACATGCGCCCGGTCGCGTGCCGCATAAATCTCCTCCAGATCGGCAGAGGTGACGGAATAGAGAGTGTTGCCCGGCGCGGGGTGATGCGTAATGCCCCGCCGGAAATCGCCGAGGCCCGCCGCCCCCCCTTGCACCCAACCTTCGCCCAGGAAGTCGAGCGCCGCCACCGGTGCACTGGTCTCGCCCGCCAGTTCCACCGCCTTCACGTTGGCTACCACCCAGCGGCCGCGCACCAACGTTTTCACCGGCACGCCCACCTGCCCCGCAGTTTGCAGGGTGATGTCGTCGCTGGCGGCGAGGCGGGCGAGCGCGCTGGGGTCCAGCGTCGCCGTCGCCGCGTCGCCCGAGACGCTGAGGATGCGCCCGAGCACGGTCTGCGCTTCAGCCGAAGGGGCGAGACCGTTGGCGTGGATCGTGTCGGCATCGTGCAGCATGGCGCAAAAAATCCCGAAATTCATTGTGATAGGAGATTAGGCCAGTCTTGCTTCTGGGCAGTTAACTGTTCGTAACCTTGATGCTGATGTCGGTTAATATTTAAATGTTAAAATCCATTGCTGGCCTGCCAAGCCATTGCTATCAAGTAATAAATAAAGTCAGGGAGATTAATCTTGAGCACAATCATTAATAAGGTGCATTGCCGGTCGTGCGGCGCGGTCATCGCAGCCGAAGCGCGGGCATGCCCACAGTGTGGCGGTGTTCAGGCGGCAACAGGCGGCGTCGGGCAGAAGAACCGGATTGCGGCGATTGTTCTTGCGCTGCTTCTTGGCGGGTTTGGCGCTCACAAGTTTTATCTGGGCAAGCCGATCCAGGGTATTCTGTGCGTTTTGTTCTTCTGGACCTTCATTCCAGCACTCATCGCATTTGTTGAGGTGATTATCTACGCTTTCACCTCTGATCAGGACTTTGCTGCCAAATATGGCTGAGATCACGCCTTCTTGCTTGCAGGAAGAGCTTGTTCCTTCTGGATAGTTTCAGGGCCCATTGAAAGCAAATGGGGGATTGCCAAGGGGGTCTTTGATCCCATTGGCTAATGTCGAAGGCAAACAGGCCGCTGCCGTAAAAAATCCGGTCCTACCGCCGCATGATGGCGGCAACGCCCCAGCCGGAGGCGAGCGCGATGATGACGGCGAGCAGGCCATAGGCCAGGCTCTGGTCGATGGCGAAGTTGTACACCGCCTGCTCGAAGCCGGTCTTGCCCACGGTCAGCGGCACCGAGGTGGTGGCGATCACCTGCCGGTCGGCAATCAGGAACACCGAGGCGGAATATTCGCCCACCGGCGCATCGCCCGGCAGCCGGGCGCTGGTGCGGAACAGCACCCCTTCCACCACCCGCACACCGCCCATGTTCTCCACGTAAAGGCCGCCACGGTTGCGCAGGTCCACCAGCCCGGTCTGGAATTCCTGAATCTCCTGCGCGCTGCGCTCGGTCGAGGCGGGGGAGAAATGCAGGTTGGCGATGCCGAACTCGTAGATGGCCGCCGTCTTGGGGTCGACGATCTCCTCGAGCGGGCGGGTGCTGGAAATGGAATAGTAGCTGGGTGTGGTGTGGAACCGCACCGAGCGGGTGTTGAGCCACACGCCCGCCACCCGTTCCTTCTTGCGCACGGTCAGCGGGTGGGAGGGGCCGCGCACCACCACGATCAGGTCGAGCTGGCGGTTGCGCAGGCTGGAGGCGCGGTCGATCGCGCCGAACAGCATGATGTCCGCCCCGGCGAAGGTGTACTCGATGTCCACCCGGCTCTGGGAGAGGTCCGTGATCAGGCGCGGGCCCGCGCGCTGAGCCGAAGCCGCGCCGGGCAGGGCCGTCAGCATGCCGAGCGCGCACGCTAGCAGCAGGAAAAGGGCCGCCAGCCGCCTCATAACGCCATGCCCTCCACCACGGTGAACAGCTCGCTCGGGCGGATCATCAGCTCCACCGCCAGCCGCGCGGAGACGAGGAACACCAGAAGCCCCAGCGCCACGCGCAGCTTCTCGCCGCCAAGCTTCTGGGCGAACTGCGCGCCCAGCTGCGCGCCGACCGTGCCGCCCACCAGCAGCAGGATGGCCAGCAGGATATCGACACTCTGGGTGTTGATGGCGTGCAGCACGGTCACGGCCGCCGAGATGAAGATGATCTGGAACAGCGAGGTGCCGACGACCACGCTGGTGGAAACGCCCAGCATGTAGATCATGGCGGGCACCAGAATGAAGCCGCCGCCCACCCCCATGATGGCGGTGAGCATGCCCACGGCCGCACCCAGCGCCAGCGGCGCCAGCGGGCTGATGTAAAGGCCGGAGCGCGGGAAACGCATGCGCCAGGGCAGGCGGTGCAGCAGGCCGTGATGCCGCTTGCGCGCGGGCGGCGGGGCCTGCCCGGTTCGGGCGCGCAGTAACGCCCCGACGGATTCGATGAGCATGAGCCCGCCGATGACGCCGAGGATCAGCACGTAAAGCAGCTGAATGATGAAATCGACCTGGCCGACGTCCTTCAGCGCCTTGAAGATGTAGGAGCCGATCGTCGAGCCGACGAGGCCGCCGACGATCAGCACGCCGCCCATCTTGGGATCAACGCCGCCGCGCCGCCAGTGGGCGCGCACGCCCGAGACCGACGAGCCCGCGATCTGCGTGGCCGCGCTGGCTACCGCAACTGAGGGGGGAATGCCGTAGAAGATCAGGAGCGGCGTGGTGAGGAAGCCTCCGCCCACGCCAAACATGCCGGAGAGGAAGCCCACGACCGCACCGAAGCCGACAATGACGAGGGCATTCACCGACATCTCGGCAATGGGCAGATAAATATCCATCTCGGCCGTTCCAACCCCTACCCCAGGACGCTGACTTAAACCGGGTAACCGTTGCCGTCGAGGGGGGATTCCGGCGATCCCCTCCCGCTGCAAATCCCGGCCCGCCGGGTTTGTATCCCGTACCAATTCCGGTGAAAAAGGCGAGCCCTGAAGACGTATCTCCAAGGCCCGCCGCGTCCAACCGATCGCGGACGGTTCAGGACAACCCGTTGGTTCTTTACGGCTTCACGAACTTGAGCGTCATGCGGTCGGACTCGCCGATGGCGGCGTAGCGGCCGCGATCCTTTGCTCCTTCTGCGAAGCTCGGGGGAAGGGTCCACACGCCCTTGGGGTAGTCCTTGGTGTCGCGCGGGTTGGCGTTGATCTCCGACTTGCCGACCAGCTTGAAGCCTGCGCTTTCCGCCATGCGGATCACGTCGGACTCCTTCAGGTAGCCCGAGCGCGGGTTCACCTCGCGGTCTTCCGGCCAGCGGTGGTCGGTCACGCCCAGCACGCCGCCCGGCTTCAGCGCTGCAAAGAACAGCTTGAAGGCAGCCTCGGCGCTATTGGAGCCGACCCAGTTGTGAACGTTGCGGAAAGTCAGCACCATGTCGGCGGTGCCGGGCGCAACGCCGAGCAGGTTCTTGCCCGGATTGAACGGCACCACCTCAACCTTCTCGTACACGTCCGGGTGGGTGCCCAGTTTCAGCAGGTAGCCGCCAAGGGACTTGCGGCCATAGGTCCCGCTGTTCGGGTCATTGTGCGCGGCAATGAGGCGGCCTTGCTCCTTGAGCACGGGGGCAAGGACTTCGGTGTACCAGCCGCCGCCCGGCGCGATCTCGACCACGGTCATGTCAGGGCGCAGGCCGAAGAAGGCGAGGGTTTCCTTCGGGTGGCGCTCCGCATCGCGGCCGCGGTTCTCCGGCGCACGGTGCGCACCGGCAAGGGCGGTGTCCAGTGCGGCGCTGATGCTGGTCTGAGCTGCACCCGGGACGCCCGGGGTGGCGGTGGACACCGGGGCTGCGGTCTGGGCCAGAGCCGGCGCACCCGCGCCGAGAACCGTGGCAAGGGCCAGGGCCGCATAGGTTGTGTAACGCATTGAACACGATCTCCCGTTCAGGCTGGTTGCGCCTCTGTGACGATTAGGGCTGGCGCTTCCGGCAATTGCTCCCCACATTCCCGCAACAGTTGGCACCCCAGAACTCAGGCGACCACCTGACCAGACGGGAATGGTGCAACCGGCAGGTTAACGGATCGAGGCGCAGGCACAAGCTATGGATTGGGAGACAACCATCGGGGCGTTCGTGGTGGTGGCGCTCATTACGCTCTGGGCCAACATCGCCTCCCGCCGTCCGCGCAGGCTGGGCCGGGTGCCGCTGATCCCGCCCGATGTCATTCAGCTGATCGGCCTCATCGCCCTGTTCATACTGGGCGCGCACCTAATCACGCTGTACCGGGGCGAGCCGCTGAACATCCGCTCACGGTTCTGAGGATTCGCCTGCGGGCCGGTGTTCGCTCAGCCGCAGCCGCAGCACGACGCCGGTGAGCCCGGAGGGCGCATCCGCCCCGTCCGGCAGGGGCAGGCGGGCGGCATCCCGCCGCGCCTTGTCCAGCAGGGCCTCCGGCATGTCCGGATCATGCAGAATGACATCGGCCCGCTGAAGGAGGCGCAGCTGACGCAGGGTGAGATCTTCGGGATCCGCGCTGCCGAGGCTGAGCGTCAGAACGTTCCGGTCGGGCTGAGTCTCGCCTGCCAGCGCCTCGGTGATCACCGTATCCGCATCCGCCGTTGCCGCGAAAGGATCGAGCGCGCCGCCGGGGGCGAGCAGCCGGTCCCAGAAGGCGCGGCGGGCCTCAATGGTCGTGGCGTGGCGGGAAACGTCGGCGCGGCGGCGGGAGATCGCCTCGGCCAGCGAGCCGAGGGTGGGCGGCAACCACGCCTCCAGCCGCTCCCGCAGGGCCTTGGCGAGGGAGGCCGAGCGCCCCCCGGTGGCGATGGCGATGCTGACCGTGCCCCGGTCCACAATGGCGGGCACCTGAAAGTCGCACAGGTCCGGCCTGTCCACCACGTTGACGGCAAGGCCCCGCTGTCTCAGCGCTTCTGCCCAGCGTTCGGCAAGGCGTGCGTCCGCCACCGCCACGAAGGCAAGGCGCGCGGGCGGCAGCGGATGGGCATCGGGCGCGACCTCCGGGCTTAGGTGGACCGGCTCCCCGCCGGCGGCCCGCACCAGCCGGGCCTTGGCCTCGGCCATGCCGCCATGGCCCACCACGATCACCGGTTTGCTCTGAATATCGAAGCTGAGAGGCAGAATGCGCATGCCCCCACTCTACAGGAGGCCAGGCCGGGGCGCACCCCCGCCGTTGGCTCCCGGTGTTGCTTTTCAGACGTCCGGGGCAAATCTATGAGCAAGTAATTTTGTTATAATAATAACCACTTGCAGTATTGTTTCGGCCGTGTTTCAAGCCGGATGAGGGCAATCCTGCCGAGGGCTTTGCTGCATGTTCTCTCCTCCACCGCTGCGCCGACTGACCGCGTCAGCCCTGTTGCTGGCGGCGGGCCTCGGCGCGTCCTCAGCGGGCGCAAGCGTGCTCTGTGTTGAAACACCGGACCCGAAGATCGCGGCTCTCTCGCGGCAGGTCGGACAGGACCCCCACGCGGCGCTGCGGGCCGCACAGCAACGGCTGGAAACTGACAAGACGCTCACGTCACAGCAGAAGGCCTGGCTGCACGCCGTTCGAGCCGCGGGCTATTGGGCGCTGTCTCGGGTTCGGGATACGAAAGAGGAATCGGCCATCGGTCTGGAGCTGGTTCCAGACCCGAAGGATCCCGCTCACGTTCAGCTGCTGATCCTCAACGGACAGGCGGATTTCCGGATGGAGGCCATTCGTGCGGCCATCCCCCGGTTTGAGGCGGCGCGGGCGCACCATGACAAGGAGTCGGACGAGAGTCTATGCCTGCAGATTGCGCTGGCAGATGCGCTGTTGCAGACCGACCAGATCGAATCTGCCGTCAGCCATTTTCAGGAGGCCTATGTCGCCGGGCAAGCCCCGGGGCGGGAGCAGCAGCGGGTTCATGCCGCAATGGCTCTGGGCCAGTTCATGCGCTACGCCGGTGATTTCGAGCAGGCGCTTGCCCTGCTGGCAGAGCAGACCGCGTGGGACAAGCGCCACGGTCACACCCATGGTCTCAGCAACGATTATTATTTTGTTGCCCGCTACCATCGCCTGGCCGGCCGACCGGCCGAGGCGGTTCAGTATTACGCCCAGTCCCGCCGGTTGAGCGCGCCGTTCGGCGACACGGTGGGGGACGCCTACATTGATCTCGAGTGGTGCATGGCTCTGACCGATATGGGCCGGCTACATGACGCCACGGCGCGGTGCGAGGCGGCCGCGAAGGTGTTCGTTGCCAACGGCGAGGAGGCCGAGGCAGAGGCGCATATCCAGATGGCTGAGATTGCGCTGAAGAAGCAGCAGCCCGCACGGGCGCTCGCTCTCCTGAACGGGGTGTTCCAGTCTTCTGCTGTCGAGTCCACCGCCATCAGTATCATGCAGGCCTACCGATACCGGGCGGAGGCGCAGGAGCGACTTGGCAACCACGCGCAGGCCTATGCAGATCTTGCGGAATATCTGCGTCAGTTCACCCGGCGCAATGAGGTGGAGCGCACACGGCAGATGGCTGCGCAGCGCGCGCTGGTGCAAATCAATCGCCAGATCGAGCGGAACGAGGCGCTTCGCCGCGAGCTGGAAGTGGCGAAGGACCGTCAGCAGCAGCAGGCCCGGCAACTGGTGCTGATGTTCGTGGTGGGCGTGTTGCTGATCGGCGGCCTGCTCTCGGGATATCTGGTCAGCCGGCGCCACCAGCTTGCTCTTCAGGAGGTGGCGCGCAAGGATTCGCTCACCGGGCTCAACAACCGCCGACGCACCGTCGAGCTGGCAAAATCCGTGTTCTATGATGTGGCAGAGACCCGGCGGCCAGTAGCAGTGGCCATCATCGATCTGGACCACTTCAAGCAGATCAACGACAGGTGGGGCCATGCGGCGGGCGACGCGGTGCTGATTGCCTTTGCCGAGACCTTGAAGCAGGCGGTGCGCCCGCAGGATATCATCGGCCGCTGGGGCGGCGAAGAATTTCTTGTGATATTGCCGAACACCGGGGCCGAGGCGGCGGCGGAGGTGATCGAGCGCACGCGCTCCGGCCTTGCCGGGTGCAGCCTGTCGTTCACGTCTGATTTTCGAGCCACGTTCAGCGCCGGGCTGGCCGTCGGCTTTGCACCCGAAGACGGGTTCCGTATCCTGCTCGACCGGGCGGATGACGCTCTCTATCGTGCCAAGGCGGAAGGGCGTGATCGCACCTGCCTTTACCAGCCCTGGAGCGAAAGGGAGGAGCCCGGTCCTGCACGGCTGCACCCTGCCGACGAAATTGCGGTCTGACCGACAGCGCGGCGTGCCATTTGACATGACCGCTGTAATGCACCAGCCTGAATGCTCCTGAGGTATGAGTAAATGGAGAGCCCCCATGATGTGCCGCCAAAGCCGACGGCTCAGTATTCTGAGCATCCTCGTTTGCGGGCTGGCCGGCGTTCAGGGCGCTCACGCTGCTGACACCAAGTCTTCAGGGACGGTCTACAGCCTCTCGCCGGAGGAAAAGGCGGAGATCGAGGCGGAAGGCCTCGAGCGCGAGATGCACGCTTCCGGTCTGGCGGGTGAGGACTCCGAACGGCGTATCCACGGCGAGGCATCGATGATGGTCGGCACGGGTGGCGCACGCGGCGTTGCCACATCTGTCGTGGCCCCGGTCGGCAAGAGCGCGACGGTTGGGGCGTCTTTCGTCTATGAGCGCAATCGCTACGATTACGACCCTTATGGCTATTACGCGCCCTCTGGCATTGAGCGCCACAGCTTTGGCGCGTCAGACCGCTTCGGCCACCTCGAGCGGGTCGAACGGATGGAGCGGTATCGGGACTGGCGGGCAGGCCGCCCGTAAAGGTCGTGCTCCCGCCCGCTCAATTCATCCGCTAAGCGAAATCGCTGCCAGAGAGTTTTAAACCCATTATCAGAGGATTTTGCCTGCCAAAGCTGTGCAGGTAGCGGCAGGATCCGTTCTGGCGCTGTAACCTGCCTTTGCGGGCGATTGCTGGGCGTCCTGAGGACAGGAATCCCTCTCCCGCCGGGGAGGGCGGGGGAGGCGCCTCAGAACACCGGTTCGGAGCCCGGCTTCACCGGGGTGTGGATGCCGCATTCAGTCTTGTCCCAGCCGCGCCAACGGCCCGCACGCGGGTCTTCACCCGGGCGCACCGGGGTGGTGCAGGGCATGCAGCCGATGGAGAGGTAACCGTCCGCCTCAAGCGGGTGATGGGGCAGGTTGTACTGCTCCATGTAGGCCACTAGATCCTCGCGGGTCCAGCGGGCCAGCGGGTTGATCTTCAGGCGGCTGTCCGCAATCTCGAACAGCGGAATGTTGGCGCGGGTGGCGGCCTGAAACGCCTTGCGGCCGGAAATCCACGCATCCACGCCGGTCAACGCGCGGGCCAGCGGCTCCACCTTGCGCACGGCGCAGCAGGCGTCCGGGTTGTAGGACCACAGCAGATACTTGGGGTCCGCCTCCGCCAGCTTTTCCGGCAGCGGCTCGAAGGTCTGCACGTTGGTCAGGCCCAGCAGCTTCACCAGCTGGTCCCGGTAGCGCGTCGTCTCGGGGAACAGGCGCAGCGTATCGATGAACAGCACCGGCACGGCCGGGTCGGCCTGCGCCACCAGATGCAGCAGTACGGAAGATTCGGTGCCGAAGGAGGAAACCATCGAGACCTGACCCGGGAGCACGTCCGTCAGCACCTCCCGCAGCATCTGGGCGGCAGGCACCTGTGCGAAACGCTGGTTCAGCTCATCCGCGTGGGCCTGCGTGAAGCGCGGCTGGAAGGTGGCGTCCGCCCCTTCCGCCAGCTCCAGGTCCAGCGATGCCAGTTCGGTGAACTCGGTCATGGCCGGGTTATCCATTCCTGAGCGTCCAGACCGGACGGCGATCGTCGCTGGACTGCTGGTAGACGAAGGCGAAGCGGTCGAGCGCGCGACGGGCGGTTTCTTCCTTCACGCTGGGGTGCAGCGCGAGGCAGTCGATGCCGACGCGGATCATGTAGAACAGCTGGTCGGCCAGCACGTCGCCAATGGCGCGGATCTCGCCGGTGTACTTCAGCTGCTGACGCAGGATCGCGGCGGAGGAGTAGTTGCGCCCGTCGCGGAACTTGGGGAATTCCAGCTCCACGATGCCGATGCGTGCCAGATGCGGGGCAATCTCCCGCACGTCCTCGCCCGCCTGAATGCGCACGCCAACGCTGCCGTAGCGGCTGTCGCCTGCCACGTCCGCCAGACGCTTCAGGCTGACCACCACGTTGCCTTCCGCCGGAAGCTCGGCATCGTCGGGCACGAAGGTCCACTCGCGCGGCTCGTCCTCGCGCAGGCGGATCTCCAGCGCGCCTTCAACCTCAAGAACGCCCGCGGTCGCCTCTTCCAGGCTTTTACGCTTGATCTCAATTCGAGCCATAAACCGCATCCTTGAACGGCTGAACGCTAACACGACGATAGGTGTCGAGGAACCGCTCGCCCTCGTTGCGGATGGAGCGGTAGGTCTCGACGATGGTCTCGACGGCATTAATCACGCCGTCATAGTCAAAGCCCGGGCCGATGATCTTGCCGAGCGAGGCGTCTTCCGCGCCCGAGCCGCCCAGCGTGATCTGGAAGTTTTCCTCGCCGCGCTTGTCCACGCCCAGAATGCCGATGTGGCCGGCATGGTGGTGGCCGCAGGCGTTGATGCACCCGGAGATCTTGATCTTCAGCTCGCCAACGTCGCGCTGGCGCTCGATATCGGCAAAGCGCTTGGCGATGTCCTGCGCCACCGGAATGGCGCGGGCGTTGGCCAGCGTGCAGTAATCAAGGCCCGGGCAGGCGATGATGTCTGACAGGAGGCCGGCGTTGGAGGTCGCCAGCTCCTGTTTCACCAGTTCCTGCCACAGCACGAACAGGTCCGCCTTCTTCACGTGCGGCAGAACCAGGTTCTGCTCGTGGGTCACGCGCACCTCGCCGAAGGAGAACTGGTCGGCCAGGTCGGCAACGGCGTCCAGCTGGTCCGCCGAGGCGTCGCCCGGAATGCCGCCGATCGGCTTCAGCGAAAGGGTGGCGATGGCATAGCCCGGCGCCTTGTGGGCAGAGACGTTCTGCTTCACCCACTTGGCGAACTCGGCGTCAGCGGTCAGCGCGGCGTCAAAACCGGCATCCGTGTCGGCCAGCGTCTCGAACGGCGGCGGGGCAAAGTTGGCGGCGATGCGCTCCACCTCGCGCGGGTCGATGTCCTGGAAGGTCTTGAGGACCTCCTGCCACTCGGCCTCCACTTCCTCGCGGAACTTCTCGATGCCCAGTTCGTGAACCAGGATCTTGATGCGCGCCTTGTAGATGTTGTCGCGGCGGCCATAGCGGTTGTACACCCGCATCAGGGCCTCGAGGTACGACAGGAAATGCTGCTGCGGCAGCCACTCGCGCACCACCTTGCCGATGATTGGGGTGCGGCCCATGCCGCCGCCGGCCAGCACGCGGAAGCCCAGCTCGCCTGCCTCGTTCTTGTGAATGACGATGCCGACGTCATGCCACTGCACGGCGGCGCGGTCGTTGTCGGCGGCGGTGATCGCCACTTTGAACTTGCGCGGCAGGAAGCTGTATTCCGGGTGGAAGGTGGACCATTGGCGCAGCACTTCGGCCCACACGCGCGGGTCGGTCACTTCCTCGGCGGTCGCACCGGCGAACTGGTCCGCCGTGGTGTTGCGGATGCAGTTGCCCGACGTCTGGATGGAATGCAGACCAACGGTGGACAGGTCGCGGATGATGTCCGGCGTGTCCTGCAGCCTGATCCAGTTGAACTGGATGTTCTGCCGGGTCGTGAAGTGGCCGTAGCCCTTGTCGTACGTGCGCGCCACATGGCCCAGCATGCGCACCTGTTTGGTGTTCAGCGTGCCGTAGGGAATGGCGATGCGCAGCATGTAGGCGTGCAGCTGGAGATAGACGCCGTTCATCAGCCGCAGCGGCCGGAACTGCTCCTCGGTCAGCTCGCCCGAGAGGCGGCGGCCCACCTGATCGCGGAACTCCTCGACGCGGGCGTCGAGAATGGCCTGATCGAAATTATCGTACTGGTACATGGCTCAGAGCTCCGCCTGCTTGCCGAGGTCAAGACGAACGGACGGGCCGCTGGCGCGCACCACCTCGCGGTAGCGGGTGGGCCAGGGCTTGCCGTCCTTCAGCTCGACGTCGATCGGGTAGTGGTCCATCACCTTCTGGGCGACGGCGTCACGGGTCGAGGCAGCCTCGGCCAGGGTCGCGTCGTCAAATGCCACGGCCTCGCGCACATCGCGGGTCCAGCCGTCGCCTCGCCAGTAGACGACATCGCCGGTGGGTACATCATAAGCGGTCATAACTTGCGGCATTACAAAATCACTCCGCGGGCATCAGAAGGTCGATGTTTTCAGGAACGTAAGGGGCAACGGCAGGCGCAAGGGCACCGGGCCGCTCCACGGCCAGTGCCGCCACCTCGCCCACAACCAGCAGCGCCGGGCTGCGCACGCCGTGCTCGGCAATGGTCTCGGCCAGCGCGCCGAGGCGGGTCACGAACGTGCGGCCGTCAAGGCGCGTGCCGCCTTCCAGAATGGCGGCGGGGGTATCGCCCGGCAGTCCGTCCGCCATCAGCTTCTCCGCAATGGCGGGGGCGGCGGTCACGCCCATGTAGACCACCAGCGTGCGCCCCGGGGCTGCAAGGCCCTGCCAGTTCTGGTCCGTGAGACCCTTGCACTGGCCCGCAACGAACGTGACGGCGCTGGCGTGATCGCGGTGGGTGAGCGGCAGCAGGCTCTCGGCCGCGCAGCCGAGCGCGGCGGTAATGCCCGGAATCACCTCCACCGGAATGCCCGCTTCCCGGCAGGCTTCCACTTCCTCGCCGCCCCGGCCGAACACGAACGGGTCTCCGCCCTTCAGGCGGGCGACGCGGTAACCGGCGCGGGCCTTGGCGACGAGCAGCAGGTTGATGTCCTCCTGCTTCATGGTGTGGCGGGAGCGGGCCTTGGCCACGCAGATCATCTCCGCCAGCGGATTGACCAGCTCCATGATGCGGGAATCGATGAGGCCGTCGTAAACCACGACCTCGGCGTCGCGCAGGGCCTTCACCGCTTTCACGGTCAGAAGGTCCGGATCGCCCGGCCCGCCACCCACGAGCACGACCTTGCCCTGGGCGGGCTTTTGCTCGCGCAGGGATGAGTCTATGCCAAAGGGACGGTTGGCCTGTGTAGCCAGCCACCGTTGCATGGTTTTCTCCTGAATTCTTGAAGCGTAAACTGGCCCCACCAAGGTCAGATCGCAAACGAGCTTTTCTTGGCCCTCCCGTAGTCCAACTTGGGGAAACCGGGGGCGGCGCTGGCCGGTTGGGTCTGCGTGGTTGCTCATGCGTTGAATATTTAAACGCAGCGCGGCGCTTCGGCCGTGCCGATCCGGGGCCGGGGAAAAGGCCAGACAAGGGGACTGCCTGCCATGGTAAAAGACATTCTGGTGCTGCTGGGAGAAACCGGAGACGAGTCTCCGGCGCTTGAGGTCGCCATCGAGTTGTGCCGCGCCAATAGCGCCCACCTGACGGTGGTGGTGTGCGCGGGCGTGCCGCTGTATCAGGAATACCTGCTCGGCACCGTGATCTACGAGGCCTACCAGTCCGAGGTCGGCCGTCAGACCGAGGTGGCGGAGCAGACCTGCGCCACCATCCGCGAGCGGCTGGACGCCGCCGGGATTCGCCATGAGGTGCGCACCATCGTGGTGGACATGGACATCCTGCCGATGGATGCGGCGGTGCACGCCCGCTATGCCGATCTGGTGCTGATGGGCGGCCGCTCCAGCCAGGGCGACGGGCGCATGTGGGACCGGCTGGTGCAGAGCATCGTGTTCCAGACCGGCCGCCCGCTGTTGATCCTGCCCGAGCGCTCGCACCTGCCGTTCGACAAGGTGACCATCGGCTGGAATGCCAGCAAGGAAGCGGTGCGCGCCGTGCATGACGCCATGGACCTCATCACCGCCGCCGCGCAGGTGGACATCGCCATCGTCGATGCCGTGCCCAGCGATGACGGCCACGGCGAGGAGCCGGGCGCGGGGCTGGCCCGCCATCTCGCCCGCCATGTGCGCAACGTGAACGTTCACCGGCTCGACAGTCAGGGACGCTCCATCGGCGAGGTGCTGCAGGCCTTTGCCCGCGATCAGGGCTCGCGCCTGCTGATCATGGGCGCTTACGGCCATTCCCGCATGTGGGAGATGTTCCTCGGCGGCGCGACCCGTGACGTTCTGGGCAACGCCACCGTTCCGGTGCTGCTCTCGCATTGATGCCCTGAATTGATGTCCTGAGAGGGGCGCCCGGCCGAATGACCTTCCCCCAGCCGACTGGCTTGGTGCATCCGCGTTTGTGCGGCATGGTTTATCGCGTAAACTAAACCCGCGTTTGCGCGATAAACCAGAAAAATGGGGAGAGGGTATGGCCGAGGATCTGGGCCTGAAACTGGCCGACAAGGAAGCGCAGTACCTGAAGGGCGGCCGGGAGCCGGTCGCCGGCAGCATCCTGATCAGCACGTCAAAGTATTTGAACAACCCGCTGTTCCGGGACCTGTTCGCCCAGATGGGCCTGAAGCGGGACGGCCATGATCTGCCCGGCGCTTATCTCGTGCCGGAGATCAACCGCGCCTTCGGCGAGGTGACCGACACGCAGGCGCTGTTCGGCGGGCTGGCGGACGCCCGCAGGCGTTTGCCGGACTTCGCCGCGTGGCTGGAGGAGCGCTTCGTCTCGGACCTGAAGCCGGAGCATGTGAAGGACTGCGCGCCCGGCACGCTGGGTGAGCGCGTCTACCGCTTCATGGTCGAGAGCGGCATGGACATCGACTTCATGTTCCTCGGCGAGCCGCGCAACGACTATGAATACCTGAACAAGCGCCGGATTCAGGTGCACGACATCGAGCACATGGTCACGGGCCTCGACCCCAGCCCGGTCGGCGAGATGGCGCTGATCGTGGCGAACACCGTCGCCAACATCAATTACTTCGGCGCGGAATTCGCGGCAGAGCTCAACCGCCACGGCGCGTTTCTGGTGACAACCGGGCTCATGCGTGCCTCCTGCCACTACCCCGCCGTCGTGCCCGCCTATCTGGAGGGCATCGTGCGCGGGCAGGCGCTGGGCAGCAAGCAGAAGCGTCCCCTCTTCATGATGAAGTGGGAAGATTACTTCGACTGGACGATCGAGGACATCCGTGAGGAATTCAACTTTCATGACGGCCCGCCCGAAGGCCACTGGACCTGGACCTTCGAAGCCTCAAAGGGCTGAGGCGGGCTTGACTCGATCCGGTTACTCCTCCGCTGCCGCCCTCACGCCAGTCCCATCTCGGCCAGCAGGGCGCGGCGGGCGGCCCAGGCCTGCTCCCAGAGGGCGGCGTTGCCGATGTCGCCGGGGGTGATGCGCTCGGGCCAGTGGGTCTCGACCACGCGGTTCAGCGCCTCCCACTTGCGCTCATCCAGCAGGAAGCGGGAATCGATGGCGGCCATGGCGGCTTCGTCCACCTGCACGCGCAGCCGCAGGCAGGCGGGGCCGCCGCCGTTCCTCATGCTCTCGCGCACGTCGATGACGATGGCCTCGCGGATGGGCGTGTTCTTGTCCAGAAGACGCTGCACGTAATCCCACACGCGAATATTGTCGCGGCACTCCTGCGGCATGACGAGGGCCATGTCCCCATTCGGCAGGGTGATGAGCTGGGAGTTGAACAGGTAGGAGCGGATGGCGTCTTCCAGCCCCACCTCGGCAGACGGCACCTCGACGATGAGGACGCCCGGCAGCGCATCCTCCAGCGCATTGTAGAACTTCGCCTTGTCCTCGAAGGCGTGCTCATGGGTGAACAGCACGTGCTCGTTGGCGACGGCCACCACGTCGTTGTGGAAGGCCCCGGCCTGAATGGCGGCGTCCGACTGGGCGACGAACAGCGTGCGCTTCATGTCCAGCCCGTGCAGGCGGGCAATCGCCTCGCTGGCGCGGCGCTTCTGGCGGGCGGGAAAACGGCCGCCCTTGTCCTCGCCGTAAACGAAGACCTCGACGCCCGTCGCGCCGTGGGCCGGGGCAAGGCGCATGTGATTGGCCGCGCCCTCGTCCCCGAAGTGCACGCCGAAGCGCAGGGCGCTGTGAACGCAGAAATGCTGCTCGGCCCCGAACGCCAGGCGCAGCCACTGCTCGGTCTCTGGCGGCTCCAGCGAGCGGTGCGCCATGCTGGCGAGGTTGGCGACCGTCAGGTGCACGCGCCCGTCCGCCGTGTCCGGCTTGGGCGACACGGTGGCGGCGTTGGCGGTCCACATCGAAGAGGCGGCAAAGGCGTTGCGGAACAGGGCGGGGTCCGCCGCGAACGCCGCCGCGCACACGGCCGCGTCCGAGCCGTCGAACCCCAGCATGCGCAGCACCGGCACATAGGGCCGCTCCTGCGGCGGCAGCACACCCTGCGGTAGCCCCCGGTCCATCAGCTGCTTCATCTTGGCAAGGCCCTGAAGCGCGGCCGCCCGCGGGGACGAGACCTCGCCCGCGTTGGCGGCGGAGGCCACGTTGCCGAGGCTGAGCCCGGCGTAGTTGTGAGTGGGGCCGATCAGCCCGTCGAAATTGATTTCAACCGTAGTCATTCTGCACTCGCTTTAGAGCGACTTTCGAGCAGGCCGCATGGCCTGCGGTCCAGAAAGCGCGATCAACAAAGGTTTCAGGCGGGCTTCAACCCGGTGCGGATGGGAGCGTTCGGCGCGGACTGCTCAAGGCTGGCCACGGGGAAGGCGCAGTAATCCGCCGCATAGTAGGCGCTGGGCCGGTGGTTGCCGGACAGCCCCACGCCGCCGAACGGCGAAGCGGAGGCAGCGCCGGTCGTCGGCCGGTTCCACGCCAGCACGCCCGCGCGGCTGTCGTCCCAGAAGCGCTGGTAGAGTTTCTCGTCATCGCTGATGAGCCCTGCGGCCAGCCCGTAGCGCGTGGCATTGGCTTCATCGAGCGCGGCGCTGAAATCCGTCACGCGCACCACCTGCAGCAGCGGGCCGAAATGCTCCTCGTCCGCCCGGTTGTTGACGTGGGTCACGTCGACGAGGCCGGGTGTGAGGAACGGCTTGTCCGCGTCCGGCGCGGTCATCAGCTTCAGCGGCGTGCCCCCGGCGGCCAGCAGGCCATCCTGCGCGGTCAGCAGGCGGCGAGCGGCGTTGCGGTTGATGACCGGGCCCATGAACGGCTGGGGATCATCGAACGGCGCGCCGACGATCAGCCGGTCAACCACGTCCAGCACCGCCTCCACAATGCGGTTGCCCGCCTCGCCCGTGGGCAGGATGAGGCGGCGGGCGCAGGTGCAGCGCTGCCCGGCAGACAGGAACGCGGACTGGGCGATGATGTGGGCGGCAGCCTCCGCGTCTGCCACGTCCCACGCCACCAGCGGGTTGTTGCCGCCCATCTCCAGCGCGAGGATCCGGTTGGGCGTCTCGGCGAACTGGCGATGCAGCGCCACGCCCGTCGGCATGGAGCCGGTGAACAGCAGCCCATCGATGTCCGGATGCCCGGCCAGCGCCTTGCCGGTGCTGGCCGCGCCGATCACCACATGCAGCACGTCCGCCGGCAGCCCCGCTTCCTCCCACACTTCGGCCATGGCAAGGCCGCAGAACGGGGTTTCCTCGCTCGGCTTGAACACCACCGTGTTGCCCGCCAGCAAGGCCGGTACGATGTGGCCATTGGCCAGATGCATGGGGAAATTGTACGGCCCCAGCACCGCCAGCACGCCGTGCGCCTTGTGGGCCACGCGCTGGCGCATGCCGCCCGTGTCCTGCACGCGCGTGCCGGTGCGCTCCTGATAGGCGCGGATGGAGATGTCCACCTTGCCCGCCACGCTGTCGATTTCGGTCTGCGCTTCCCAGAACGGCTTGCCGGTTTCCAGCGAGATGAGGCGGGCCAACTCCTCCTTCCGCTCGCGCATGCGCTCGGCAAAGGTGGTGGCGATGGCGGCGCGATCCTCGAACGAGCGGCGAGACCAGGCGGGCGCGGCACTGCGGGCGGCGGCAATGGCGGCAGACACCACGGCCTCGTTTGCAACCGGGCCGCGCCACACCGCCTCGCCCGTGGCCGGGTTGTAGGACACCAGCGTCTCGCCGGGCTGCGCGCCTGCCTGATCCGCCTGCGGCATGGCAGTGTGGGTGGTATCAGAAGGTGACATGCAGAATCTCCATGCCTGGGGTGACGTCAAGGGCGCCGGCAAGGGCCTCGTCAAGGATCACGGCGTCGTGGGGCAGAAGTTCCAGCCGTCCGCGCGCGGCGCGAAAATTTGCGGCATGACCGGCGCACGCCAGCACGTCGAGGCTGGAGGTGCTGTCGATCCGGCGAATGTCGCTGACGGTGGCGCGGTGGTGGTCCTTTACCGCCTTCAGGTCGCTCACATAGGCGGTCATGGTCGGCCCGCCGTCGAAGATGTCCACATAGCCCTCGTAGCGAAACCCTTCCTCCGCCAGCAGGGCGAAGGCGCGCTCCCCATCCCGGTGCGGACGGCCGATGGCGGCCTGCGCGGCGGGCGGCAGCAACCGGGCATAGATGGGGTACTTGGGCATGAGGTCCGCAATGAACTGGTTGCCGTGCAGGCTGTTGAACCGGTCCGCGTCCTCGAACTCCATCTGGAAGAAGTGGCGGCCCAGCCCTTCCCAGAACGGCCAGCTGCCGTCTTCCGCCTGATACCCGCGCAGGTCGGCGATGATCTTCTCGGCAAAGCGCGCCCGGTGGGCGGCAACGAACAGGTAGCGGCTGCGGGCGACGGTGCGGCCCGCCCCGGAGGCCCGCCGGTCCGGCTCCAGAAACAGCCCGCCCACTTCCGAGCAGCCGTCGAAGTCATTCACCAGATGCAGCACATCTGACGTGAGCGACTTGCTCAGCTCCTTGCACGTCTGTGACAGGCGGTTGATCTTGTAGCTGTAGAACGGCCACTCGGTGCCCAGCCGGGTGAACAGGCTGGCGGTTCCGAACACTGTGTTGTCGGCGGCATCTTCCAGCACCAGCATGTAGAGGTCGCCTGCGCTTGTCTCCTCGGCCCCCTCCCGCGCGAGGGCCTTGGCGCTGGCGTTGACGCGCCGGGCGATGTCGTCCCGGTTGGGCGGCAGGTTGGTGAAGCCGCCGCCGGTTTTCAGCGCCAGCTGATAGAGCGCCTCCGTGTCCTCCGGGCGAGCAGTGCGCACCCTGTAGGTGCCGTTCGCACCGTTCGCGACGTCCGTGCCATTCTCGTTCGCGCTCATGGGCGGTCACTCCGCTCGCCGCGCGGGGGCAGGGGCATGGCCCCGGATGCCAGCCGCATCAGCAGCAGGCCTGACAGGCGGGCCCGCTCGGCAAGGCTTTCGGTGATGAGATACTCGTCGGCTGAATGGATGGCCCCGCCGCGCACGCCAAGCGTGTCCACCACCGCCAGCCCCTCGGCGGCAAGGTTGTTGCCATCGCAGCAGCCGCCCGTGGCGGCCCAGTGAATGGGCAGGTCCAGGTCTTCCCCGCACAGCTTCACGGCGGCGAACAGCGCGGCCTGCCGCTCGTCCATTGGTTTGGGCGGGCGGTTGAAGCGGCCATGCAAGGTCAGCGCCACCTCGCGCTCGGCGGCCACGGCGGCAATGATCCGCTGGGCCTCCCCTTGCGCCCAGTGCATGTCCTCATGGGTGGCGACGCGAATCTCGAACCGCCCGACGGCGGAGGCCGGCACCACGTTGGTGGGCGCGCCGCCTTCCACCCGGGCGACGTTCACCGTGAGGCCCGGCCGTGCCCCGGTCAGCGTGGCAAGGCGCAGGAAGGCGTCCGCCACCGCCAGTACCGCGTTGCGGCCTGCCTCCGGATTGCGCCCGGCGTGGGCGGACTTGCCTTCCGCCACAACGCTGAACGAGCCGATGCCCTTACGCGCGCCCGCCAGCCGCCCGTCTTCCATGGCGGGCTCATAGACAAGGCCAAGGTCAGCCGCGCGCGCCGCCTGCGCCAGCACGGGCGCGGAGCCAAGGGAAGAGATCTCCTCATCCGCATTGATGACGATTTCATACCCCAGCCCCTCCGCCCACGGGCTGCGCTCAAGGGCCAGCAGGGCGTGGAGCATCACAAGGAGCCCGCCCTTCATGTCGGCAACGCCGGGGCCGTTGATGACGCCGGGGGCGCTGTCGCACGGCGTCTGGAACGGATGATCCGGGGCGAACACCGTGTCCATGTGTCCGGCCAGCAGCACCCGCCGCGGCGCGTCCGGCCGCTTGGTGAGGCGCAGGATGCGGCCGTGCTCCAGGGGCACCAGCTGGCCGTCCCCGTCCACGCTGTGGGCGGGCGCTGCATCAACGAGGCGAAGCTCGCCGCCCAGCGGCGCGAAGGCCTCCGCCAGAATGTCAGCCATGAGCGCGAGGCCCGCCAGATTGCGGCTGCCGGAATTGATGGCGCTCCAGCGGCGCACGGTGTCGATCATGGCGTCACTTTCACCGGCAATGCCGTCCAGCGCCGCCTGCTCGCGGGGGTCGAGACCTTTCAGCATGACATGTCCCTTTCGGCGAAGATCATGTCACGCCTGCCGCCGCAGGGGTAACGAAAGGCCAAGCTTCCAGCCGCAGAAAATTCGGTGTAAGAGTAATTTTATGACAAGGGGCAACGACCACTTCTCCGTGCTTGATTCCATCGACCGGCGGATTCTCCAGACCCTTCAGGAGAACGCCCGGATCACAAATCAGGCACTGGCAGAAACGGTTAACCTGTCTCCGAGCGCCTGCCTTGCGCGGGTGCGCCGGCTGGAGGCGGCGGGCGTGCTCATGGGGGCGCACGCGGCGGTGGAGATCGAGCGGGTCCAGCCCACGGTGGTCGTCTTCGCCGAGGTGCGGCTGGCCAGCCACCGCCCGCAGGATTTCGCCCGCTTCGAGGAGAAGATCCGCGCCCTGCCGCAGGTGATCGAGGCCGCACAGGTCTCCGGCAGTTTCGACTATCTGCTGAAGGTCGCCGTGCCGGACATCAACGCGTGGCGCATTCTGGCCGACAGCCTCTCCATGGAGGATTACGGCATTGCCCAGATCACCTCCCTCATCCGCATGGGGGAGGTAAAGCGCTTCACCGGATACCCCATTGACGGCGTGCGGTCGCCGAACGGCAAGCGGTAGGAAAGCCCGCTTCGGAAAAGGGAAAGAAGACACGTGCAGAACATTGTGATCGAGACGCCGCGCCTCATCCTGCGCGCCTGGCGCGATGAGGACCGCGCCCCCTTTGCCGCCATGAACGCGGACCCGGAGGTGATGCGCTACTTCCCCGCGCCGTACACGCGGGCAGAAAGCGACGCAATGGTGGACCGCATCAGCGCCATGATGGCGGAGCGCGGCTTCGGCTTCTATGCGGTGGAAGAGAAGGGCGGCGCGCCGTTCATCGGCTTCGTCGGCCTGTCCGTCCCCCGGTTCGCGGCGGCGTTCACCCCTTGCGTCGAGATCGGCTGGCGGCTGGTGCGCTCAAGCTGGGGGCAGGGCTACGCCACCGAGGCGGCGCAGGCCGCGCGGGACGACGGCTTCACCCGATTGGGTTTGAACGAGATCGTCTCCTTCACCGCCGTGCCGAACGAGCCCTCCCAGCGTGTGATGCAGCGCATCGGCTTCCGCCATGAGCCGTCCCTGGACTTCGACCACCCGCTCGTAGAGGAAGGCAACTGGCTGCGCCGCCACGTCCTCTACCGCCTCGACCGCGCAGGGTGGGAGGGGCTTCAGACGGGCTGATTCTCTGTTTTGCAGGAGGGACTTGTCCCTCCTGCACCTCCATTGTTTGAATGGGCCGCGCCCATCATGCAGGACACGGCCCTTTGAAAACGAACAGGGGGTCGCAGGGGGATCAGGATCCCTCTGAATAAAAAGCGAAGCCAAGATCGCAGCTTACGCGTCGATCTCGAACTTCACGCCCTGGGCCAGCGGCAGGTCGCGGCCGTAGTTGATGGTCTGGGTCTGGCGGCGCATGTAGGCCTTCCACGCGTCGGAGCCGGATTCGCGGCCGCCGCCGGTTTCCTTCTCGCCGCCGAACGCGCCGCCGATCTCGGCGCCGCTGGTGCCCATGTTGACGTTGGCGATGCCGCAGTCGCTGCCCTGCGCCGAGAGAAAGGTTTCCGCCTCGCGCATGTCCGTCGTCAGGATGGAGGAGGAGAGGCCCTGCGGCACGTCCCGCTGGAGGCGGATCGCCTCGTCAAAGTCGGTGTAGCGCATCACGTAGAGGATCGGCGCAAAGGTCTCCTCCCGCACGATGGCGGTCTGCTCCGGCATCTCCACCAGCGCCGGTGTGACATAGACGCCGCCGTTGATGCTCTCGATCCGCTCGCCGCCGGTGACGGTGCCGCCCTCGGCCTTTGCCTGGGCAAGCGCCTTTTGCATGGCCTCGTATGATGCCTCGTCGATGAGCGGGCCGAGCAGGTTCTTCTCCTCCAGCGGGTTGCCGATGGGGAGCGACGCGAACGCCGCCTTCAGGCGCGGCACCAGCGCGTCATAAACGGACTCATGCACGATCAGGCGGCGCAGCGAGGTGCAGCGCTGGCCGGTGGTGCCTGCCGCACCGAAGGCGACGGCGCGCACCGCCAGCTCCAGATCCGCCGACGGGCAGACGATGGTGGCCGCATTGCCGCCCAGTTCCAGCAGCGTGCGGCCAAGCCGGCCGGCGACGGCCTGCGCCACGGCGCGGCCCATGCGGGTGCTGCCCGTTGCCGAGATCAGCGGCACACGCGGATCATGCGTCAGGGCCTCGCCCACGTCCGCCCCGCCCATGATGAGCTGGGACAGGCCCTTGGGAGCCTGCGGGAAGTCAGCGGCCACGGTTTCCATGAGGTGCTGCACGGCAAGCGCGGTCAGCGGCGTCTTCTCGGACGGCTTCCACAGGATGGAATCGCCGCACACCAGCGCCAGCGCCGCGTTCCACGACCACACGGCGACCGGGAAGTTGAACGCCGAGATGATGCCGACCGGGCCCAGCGGGTGCCACATCTCCCGCAGGTGATGGTTGGCGCGCTCCGAGGCGATGGTCAGGCCATACAGCTGGCGGGAGAGGCCGACCGCGAAGTCGCAGATGTCGATCATCTCCTGCACCTCGCCCAGCCCTTCGGAGAGCGGCTTGCCGCTCTCTGCGGTGACGAGCCGGCCGAGCGCCTCCTTGTGCTGGCGCAGCGCCTCGCCCAGACGGCGGACCAGTTCGCCGCGCACCGGGCCCGGCACTTTTGACCACGCGCGGAAGGCCTCCACGCTCTCGGCGATCTTGGCCTCGACGCTGGCGGGCGTGTCTACTGCAAGGCGGCCGGTCTCGCTGCCATCGATGGGCGAGCGGGCGATGAGCGGGCCGTCGGCGTAGCGATCACGCGGCACGCCCATGGCGTCGAGATAGGCGGTCACATCCACCATGCGGGCGGTGGCCTGAGTCGAAAAGGCTTCGGTTTTCATAGGTCGCTCAATGTCTTGTTGGGGGCGATGTGGCGCGCACTCACACACAACTCAAGCACGGCCGGGCGGTTGCTCTGAACGGCGGCCTCGAAGGCCGCGGCGAAGTCTTCCGTGCGCTCCACGCGGGCGGCATGGCAGCCGAACGCGGCGGCGAAGGCCACGAAGTCAGGGTTCACCAGTTCGGTGCCGGAGACACGGCCCGGATAGGCCCGATCCTGATGCATGCGGATGGTGCCATAGACCCCGTTGTTGGAAATCAGCACGATCACGTTGGCGCTGTACTGGGCGGCGGTGGCCAGTTCCTGCGCGGTCATCATGAAATCGCCATCCCCCGCCACGCACACGACCGTGCGCTCAGGGTGGACAATTTTGGCGGCGATGGCGGCGGGCACGCCGTACCCCATCGCGCCGCTGGTGGGGGCAAGCTGGGTGCGGCAGCGCCGGTGCTGGTAGAAGCGGTGCAGCCACGCGGCAAAGTTCCCCGCGCCGTTGGTCAGCACCGCATCGGGCGGCAGCAGGCGGCCAAGGTGGGCCATGACCTCTGAAAGGTTTACGCCCTCGCCCACCTCCACCGGCTGCACCCACTCCCGGTACGCGGCATTGGCATCAGGTGCGGTCTCTTCCCAGTGGGACGAATCCACGGTCAGACCCGCCAGCGCATGGGCGATTTCATCCAGCCCGGAGGCGATCGAAAGGGTGGTCTGATAGACCTTGCCCAGCTCGTCCGGGTCCGGGTGGATGTGGATGAGGTGCTGGCTCGGCACCGGCGGCTTAATGAGCGTATAGCCGCTCGTTGTCATCTCCGAGAGGCGGGAGCCGAACACGATCAGCAGGTCCGCCTTCTTCACCCGCTCCGCCAGCTTCGGGTTGGGGCCGATGCCCAAGTCCCCCGCGTAATTGGGGTGGGTGTTGTCCCACAGGGCCTTGCGGCGGAACGTGGTCGCCAGCGGCAGGCGGTTGGCTTCGATGAAGCGGCGCAGGCTGGCCAGCCCCTCGTCGCTCCAGCCGCTGCCGCCCAGCAGCACCAGCGGGCGGGCAGCCTTCTTCAGCAGCGCCTCGAACCGGGCCAGTGCCTGCGGGGCCGGGCCGGGATTGGCGGGCTCGATGCGCCCCAGCATGCGGTCGGGCACCGGGCCGTGGCTCGGCTCCACCAGCATGTCCTCCGGCAGGGCCAGCACCACCGGGCCGGGCCGCCCGTTCATGGCAACGGCATAGGCGCGCGAGACATATTCGGCCATGCGGTCGGGATCGTCGATCTCCGCCACCCACTTGGCCAGCGGCGCGAACATCTGCCGGTAATCCACCTCCTGAAAGGCTTCGCGGTCGCGGTCCGCACGGGAGACCTGCCCGATGAACAGGATCATCGGCGTCGAGTCCTGCCGGGCGGTGTGCACGCCGATGGCGGCATGAGTCGCGCCCGGGCCGCGGGTCACGAAGCAGATGCCGGGGCGTCCGGTCAGCTTGCCGTGGGCCTCCGCCATGTTGGCGGCTCCCGCCTCATGGCGGCAGGTGACGAGGTGGAGGGACTCGCGCACATCGTGGAGCGCGTCGAGAACGGCGAGATAACTCTCGCCGGGCACGCAAAAAGCGTGGGTTGCGCCCTGGGCGATCAGGCAATCGACCAGTGTTCGCGCTGCGGTGCGGGCATGTTCGGCCATACCCAAGAGGTGCGATGGCGGGTTGCCGGAGTCAACGGGCAGACTGGCTGATGGCCGGGGCCGGGGCGGGCAATCCGCCAAGCTGGGCCGCCACACCGTTGGTTGCTTGCACGGGCCGGGCTGTTTTTACAAAGGTTTACGGGCGTCCAAAAACATAAGGGGGCCCGAAGACCCCCTCACATCATCTCGGTGCCGGATTGGCGGCTCAGGCGGCGGAGAGCTTGCCGCCGGCGCGCTCGACGCCTTCCACGATCGCCTTGCGGGCGGCTTCGGGGCCATCCCACTTCACGATCTTCACCCACTTGCCCTTTTCCAGATCCTTGTAGTGCTGGAAGAAGTGCGCAATGCGCTCCAGCAGGATCGGCGGCAGCTCGTCATGAGACTGCACGTTGGCATAGACCGGGTTCAGCTTGGCGATGGGAACGGCGAGGATCTTCTCGTCGTTGCCGGCCTCGTCTTCCATGTGAAGGATGCCGATCGGGCGAGCCGGAATGACGCAGCCTGCCACGACCGGAATGTCGGTCAGCACCAGCACGTCAACGGGGTCGCCGTCATCGGACAGGGTGTGCGGCACGAAGCCGTAGTTGGCCGGGTACACCATGGCGGTGTTGACGAAGCGGTCAACGAACAGTGCGCCCGACTTCTTGTCGATTTCGTACTTCACAGGCGCGCCGCCTGCCGGAATCTCGATTACGACATTGATCTCTTCGGGCGGGTTCTTGCCGACCGGAATGTAACGAATATCCATGCGGAACGTCCTTCAACGGAAAACTACGCGCGCTGCGGGATACCTGCCGCACCCCCCGGTTGCAACGTCGTTTTTGGTTCAGACCGCGTAACCGTAGGCTTCGCCCATGCGCCGGATGGCCTTGATCTTGTCGTTGAAGGGCTCCCAGTCGTCCCGCTCGTCGATGGCGTCCCAGATCGTTTCGACCTCGTCGATCAGCATGGTGCAGGGGGCAGCATCCGCGAAATACGGGTGTTTCAGGTTCTGCGCGGCGGTGTCGGCGGGCTGGAAGCGCGGCAGCAGATCAAGCAGCGGCCTGGCATCCTCGCCCGCGTAGGTGTTGGCCGCCGGAGAGGCCGCGCGGCGCGCCTCGGACAAATTGCCGCCGTACCAATCGAAGTAAAACCGCTCGAGGCCCATCTTGGAATCGATGAGGAATCGCTCCATCGCCTGAAGGAAGGCGAGATTGGTCTGCTCGTCCCCGGCCGGTTTGAGGCCGAGGCGGCGGAAGATCGCGGATACCAGCTCGTCCTCGAAGTGCTCGGGGAAGGTCTCCAACACCGGCACCACCACTTCCTTGGGCACGATGGTCAGCAGCGCCTTGGCCAGCTGATAGACGTTCCAGTGGAAGGCTTCCGCCTGACGGCCGTAGGCGTAAAGACCGTAGTCGTCGAAGTAGGCGGCGGTGAAGGCCAGATCATAGGTGGGAGCAAAGCGCCACGGTCCGTAGTCGAAGCTCTCGGCGGTGATGTTGATGTTGTCCGTGTTGAGCACGCCGTGCACGAAGCCCGCCGCCATGTAGCTGGAGACTAGCCGCGTCGCGCCCTTCACCGCGTGGTCGAGCAGGGCGGAGACCCGCTCTTCCAGCGCCGCCTCCGGCCCCGGCGCATCCGGCACGTACCGGGCCAGCGAGTAGTCGACGAGCGCGATCATCTCGTCGGCGAGGCTGAAGTAGGCCAGCCGCTGGAACGTGCCATAGCGGATGTGGCTGTGGGACAGGCGCACCAGCACGGCGGACCGGGTGGGCGAGGGCTCGTCGTGGCGGGTGAGCGCCTCGCCGGTCTCGATGAGCGAGAAGGTCTTGGAGGTATAGACGCCCAGCGCCTCCAGCTGTTCGGTCGCCAGCACCTCGCGCACGCCGCCCTTGAGGGTCAGCTTGCCGTCGCCGAAGCGACTGTAGGGCGTCTGGCCCGAGCCCTTGGTGCCGAAGTCGAGCAGGCGGCCGTCCTTCACGTCGCGCGCCTGCCCGAACAGGAAGCCGCGCCCGTCGCCGATGTCGGGGTTGTACACCCGGAACTGGTGTCCGTGGTAGCGCAGCGCCAGCGGCTTCTCGAGCGAGCCGGGCAACGGCTGGAACCGCCCGAAGTGGGCGGCCCACTCCTCGTCCGTAAGCCCGTCCAGCCCCACGCGCTCCGCCCAGCGCTGGTTGCGGAAGCGGATGATGTGCTGGGGAAACGCAGCGGCTTCCACCTCGTCATAGAAGGCGTCGCCAAGGGTCAGAATGTCCCGTGCGGGGGTGAAGGCTGCCTGGGTCATGGGACTCCTTTTGGAACGCTGGGGGTGGGCCTTTGCCTCTGTCATAACGCCTCTGTTTCGGTGAAGCGACGAGATTGCTTGGCCCTGTCAGATCTTAGCGCAGCCCAGGGCAGGGTGGTTCCGGTCCCACAAAAAGGCTTCCGACAAATGGCGCGACGGGGCTAAACCTTGGGGCGGGCGCATACCTGCCCGGTCGCAATACGGGGATGACATGGCCGCTTACGAGGATCGCTACTACTGGTCCCACGATGGGTTGAGGCTGCATTTTCGAGATTACGCTGGACCTGCTGACAAGCCGACCGTCCTGTGCATACCGGGCCTGACCCGCAACGCGCGAGACTATGAAGGCGTGGCGGAGCGGCTGGCGGGCCAGTGGCGGGTGTGGTGCCTTGACCTGCGCGGGCGGGGGGATTCGGCCTACGCCAAGGACCCGCTGACCTACGTGCCGCTGACCTACCTGCGGGACGTTGAGGCGCTGATCGCGCAGGAGCAGCCGCGCAAGCTGGCGGTAATCGGCACGTCGCTGGGCGGCATCATCGCCATGCTGATGGGCGGCACCCAGAAACAGTATCTGGCGGGCGTGCTGATGAACGACATCGGCCCGGACATCGACCCCGAGGGGCTGGAGCGCATCCGCGGCTACGTCGGCAAGATGGGGCCATGGCCAACCTGGATGCACGCCGCCTGGGCCATCCGTGATCTGAATGTGGACATCTACCCCCACTATTCCATGGATGACTGGCTGCGCATGGCCAAGCGCACCTGCTATCTGCACCCCAACGGGCGGATCGTGGCGGACTATGACCCCAACCTCGCCGCGCCGTTCAAGCTGCCCAACAGCAACGCCGGGGTGGACCTGTGGCCTGCCTTCGATGCGCTGGCCGGTCTTCCGATCACGGTGCTGCGCGGCGCGACCTCCGATATCCTGAGCCCTCGCACGGTGGAGCGCATGGCGGCGCGCGGCCCGCACGTCACGGTTGTGACCGTGCCCGGCGTTGGTCATGCCCCCTCGCTCGAGGAACCGGAGTCCGTGGCCGCCATCGATGCGTTCCTCGGCCGTCTGTCGGAGTAATCCCCCGCAAAACCGGTGTTTTTCATCGCATGAGCCAAGGGTTTGCCTTGCGGCGAACCGTTGGAGCAGGCAAATAGACAGGCAGGCTTGGCAGAAAACGGATGAAGGCCGTCCGGGCCGGACTTTTCAGAGGCCGTCCGGATCAGGGGCCTCCAGGATCGCGGGTAGAGCTCCGGGACCCGGGGTGAGGCCGAAGAGTGAGCCAGAGAGTAAGCCAAAGAGTAAGGATGTGACCGCGTGAACGCCACCATTGCCCTGGTTGACGATGACCGCAATATCCTCACCTCCGTCAGCATCGCGTTGCAGGCGGAAGGGTTCACCGTGCGCGTCTATTCCGATGGCGCGTCTGCCCTGAAGGCGATTCTGGACAATCCGCCCGATCTGGCCGTGCTCGACATCAAGATGCCGCGCATGGACGGCATGGAACTGCTGCGCCGCCTGCGCGAGAAGTCCCGGCTGCCGGTCATCTTCCTCACCTCGAAGGATGACGAGATTGACGAGGCGCTGGGCCTTGCCATGGGCGCTGACGATTACATCGGCAAGCCGTTCTCCCAGCGGCTGCTGATCGAGCGCATCCGCGCCGTGCTGCGCCGCACCGCCAACCGCAACGATCCCGATCATGTCGCCGAGCCGGAAGAGCAGGCGATGTCGCGCGGGCGGCTGACCATGTATCCGGCCAAGCACGAGGTGACGTGGGACGGCAAGGAAGTCTCCCTCACCGTCACCGAGTTCCTTATCCTTCAGGCGCTCGCCCAGCGCCCCGGTTTCGTGAAGTCCCGCGATCAGCTGATGGACGCCGCCTACAGCGATGACGTCTATGTGGATGACCGCACCATCGACAGCCACATCAAGCGGCTGCGCAAGAAGTTCCGCACGGTGGACGGCGACTTCAAGAGCATCGAGACGCTCTACGGTGTCGGCTACCGGTTCAACGAATGAAACGGCTTCGGGCTCTCCGTGCGAGGTTGCTGGGCTCGCAGGCGCGGGAGCGGATCATTTCACCGCTGACGCTGCGGATTCTGGCCGTCAACCTGTTCGCCCTCCTGATGCTGGCGGGCGGTGTTCTCTATCTCGACCAGTTCCGCGTGCGGCTCATCGAGCAGCGCAGCGAGGAGTTGCAGATCCAGTCCCTGCTCATGGCGGGCGGGCTGTCGGAAATGGCGGCGCAGACGCCCGAGACGCCGCGCCTCGATCCTGAACGCACCGCCGCGCTCATCGCCCAGATGGCCGAGGCAACGTCGGTGCGCATCCAGGTGGTGGATGCCAGCGGCGTCGAGCTGATGGACACTAACTGGCTGCCGGACCGGGAAGTCATCATCACCCAGCTCAAGCCGGGCTGGCGGCGGCGGGTGGCGCTGTGGCTGGACCGGATGACCGAAATGGCGGCGGCCTCGCCCCGGCTCGATATGTATGAGGAGATTCCCGCCGATCAGCTGGCGAATCTTCCCGAAGTCACCGCCGCGCTTCAGGGCGAGGCGGCAACCGCCCTGCGCCGCAGCGAAGGCGGCACCACGGTCGTCACCGTCGCCCAGCCGATCCAGCGGGTGCAGAAGGTCATGGGCGCGGTGCTGCTCACCGCCGACACGCGCGACATCACCAAGATCGTGCGCGCCGAGCGGCTGACCTCGTTCAAGATCTTCTGCCTCGTGCTGGCGCTCACCATCCTCATGTCCTACTTCCTCGGCCGCACCATCGTGCATCCGATCCGGCGGCTGGCCCGCGCGGCGGACCGGGTGCGGCAGGGCCGGGCGCGTGACGTGATCGTGCCGCGCCTGCCCAGGCGCACCGACGAGATCGGCCAGCTCGCCCGCGCGCTGTCCGACATGACGCAGGCCCTGCACCAGCGCATGGATGCGATCGAATCCTTCGCGGCGGACGTCTCCCACGAGATCAAGAATCCCCTCAGCTCCCTGCGCAGCGCGGTCGAGACGCTGGACCGGGTGAAGGATCCCGCGCTCCAGAAGCAGCTGCTGGCGATCATTCAGGGCGACGTCGTTCGGCTCGACCGGCTCATCACCGACATTTCGGACGCGTCCCGCATGGATGCTGAGCTATCCCGTGCCCGGTTCGAGCCGGTGGACATGGGACAGATGATGGCAACGCTGATCGACGTGCAGCGCCGCAACGCCGCCCAGCGCAGCGTCACCATCGCCTACGCCGGACCGCGCCCCAGCACCGCGCTGGTGATGGGGCTGGAGGGCCGGCTGGGTCAGGTGGCGCGCAATCTCATCGACAACGCCATTTCCTTCTCGCCCGAGGGCGGCAGCGTGCGCGTTATGCTCACCGTGGATGACCGCACGGTGAGGATGATCGTGGATGACGACGGACCCGGTATCCCCGAGGGGACCGAGGAGAGCATCTTCAAGCGCTTCTACTCCGAACGTCCCGAGGGCGAGGATTTCGGCAAGCACTCCGGTCTGGGCCTCGCCATTTCCAAGCAGGTGGTGGAAGCCCACAACGGGCGCATCACTGCCGCCAACCGGGTGCAGGGCGAAACCGTTCTGGGCGCGCGTTTCACGGTGGAGTTGCCGGCCCACGTGGAGCGGCGGCTGGAGGCGGCGGAATGACGGCAACACCTTCCGAAGGATTCGGCGAACCCGTGCTCCAGCATGCCACCTGCGTCGCCTATTCCGGGCGCGGCGTGCTCATCATGGGAGAGCCCGGCACCGGAAAATCGAGTCTGGCGCTGCGGCTTATTGACCGGGGGGCGATGCTGGTTGCGGATGACTACGCCCTGCTCTCGCGCGAGGGCCAGTCCCTCATCGCCACGGTGCCCGAGAGCATTGCCGGGCTCCTTGAGGTGCGCGGCGTCGGCATTTCCCGGCAACCGTATCGCAGGCGGGCGGAAATTGCGCTCGCGGTCCGTCTCGGACGGGAGGACGAGCGGTTGCCAGAACCAAAAGAATGGGAGATGCTGGGTTTGAGGCGACCTTTGGTCGTGATGGATGCTTTGCGTGATGACTCACCGCTCAAGGTCGAGATGGCTTTGAGCGGCGGGACCATTCGGCTATAAGTGAGGGATATGTCTCTGCAGCCCCAGAGTTCTGCCCAGGTGAGTGCGCCCCAGGGCAGCGAACGACTTCCCGCAACCCGGCTGCTGCTGGTTACGGGCATGTCTGGCGCCGGTAAATCCTCAGCGCTCAAGGTGCTTGAGGATCTGGGCTATGAGGCCGTCGACAACCTGCCCATCAGCCTGCTCGCCAAGCTGCTGGCCACGGAGGATTCCGGGCCGGTGGACGGGCATGAGCGGCCGATCGCGCTGGGCATCGACACCCGCACCCGGGCATTTGACGCAGAAACGATCGTCGGCACCCTCAAGGAGCTCCGTGACAAGGAGAACATCGAGGTCAGCGTGCTGTTCCTCGACTGCTCCGGCGAAGAGTTGAGCCGACGCTTTTCCGAGACGCGGCGTCGCCACCCGCTGGCGCAGGACCGGCCGGTGCAGGACGGCATCGCCCGCGAGCGCGAACTGCTCGCCCCCTTGCGCCGCTGGGCGGACGTGGTTCTGGACACCAGCCAGTACTCCTCGCACCAGCTGCGCCACGCGCTCTCCGGCCGCTTCGCCTTCAGCCGGTCCGGCCAGCTGACGCTGACCATCATGTCCTTCGGCTATGCCCGCGGCATCCCGCGCGATGCAGATCTGGTGTTTGATATGCGCTTCCTCTCCAACCCGCACTGGGTAGAGGAGCTGCGCCCCTTCACCGGGCAGGACGAGCGGGTGGGAGCCTATGTGGCGTCCGACCCGAGCTTCGCGGACGCCTTCGCCAAGACCCATGACCTCATCTCCTACCTTCTTCCGCTTTACCGGCAGGAAGGGAAGGCCTATCTGACCGTCGCCTTTGGCTGCACGGGCGGTAAGCATCGCTCGGTGTTCGTCACGGAGCGTATGGCGGCCGTTCTCAGGAGCGAGGGACACACCCTTTCCATTGTGCACCGCGATCTCCGGGTTCAGGCCCAGGGCGCGGAGCTGACATTGACCGAGAAAGCAGAGAGTAGCAGCGTATGATCGGACTGGTGCTGGTCACCCACGGCCGGCTTGCGGCCGAATTTGTGTCCGCCATGGAGCATGTGGTCGGGCCGCAGGAGGCCGTGAAGGCCATCTGCATCGGGCCGGAAGACGACATGGAAGCCCGCCGGCAGGATATTGCCGAGGCTGTGGAAGCGGTGGACGCGGGCAGCGGCGTGATCCTGCTGACCGACATGTTCGGCGGCACGCCCTCGAACCTGGCCATCTCCCTCATGGGCAAGCCCAATGTGGAGGTGATCGCCGGCATCAATCTGCCCATGCTCATCAAGCTGGCGACCGTGCGGCGCACCTGCGACGTAACGTCCGCCGTTGAAGCCGCGCAGGAAGCCGGGCGTAAGTATATTTCGGTTGCTTCGAAGATTTTGGCGGGTGTGTCCTGATGGAGATGTTGGCGCTCAGCAAGAAGGTCCGGATCCTGAACAAGCGGGGCCTGCACGCGCGGGCCTCGGCCAAGTTCGTGACCCTCGCCTCCCAGTTCGACGCCAGCGTGCGCGTCAGCAAGGATGGCTCGGAAGTCACCGGCACGTCCATCATGGGCCTGATGATGCTGGCCGCCGCCATCGGCGAGGAGATCACCATCAACGCCAGCGGCCCGCAGGCGCACGCGGCGCTCACGGCGCTGGTCGGGCTCGTCGAAGCCAAGTTCGACGAAGAGTAAGCCCTTCCCTCCAGGGCCGTGTTTGCGGAGGCGGCGCTCCTCCGCCCTCTTTCCTGGAATTACTCAAGCTATTAACAACATTGCAGAAAGCGGCTGATTCGGGTCGGCAGCTGTGAAGCTGCGTGCGCCTGAGGGCTGAACCCGGTGTCCTGTGCGGCCTGACCCGCGCAGAAAAACGGGGGGGTGCCGATGGGGGGCTCGGCCTCGCGGCCCCTGCCGCCAACTCTCCGGAAATCCAGCCGTTCGCGCCTGCGGGCGGGAAACGCGCCCGTCACCCCTCTTCCAAAACCGGATTCCGCGGCGGAACCGGCCTCTCTTCCGTGGGTTATTCTCCGCCATGTTGCCCGGATTTCCGGGCTTTTTTGCGCAGGGGTTGCGTCAGGTCGCCATTTCGGTCACAAACCCTGCCTTGTTCCGCCCTTTCGTTGTGTAGGCAGAACCAGACCTAACGGGCGTATTTGCGCCTCCCTGTCGGGGTCGGACATGTGTGGCAGCGTGTCTTCCGGCTCCAGCCGCCTTCGGGTGGCGAAAGCTCCGCCGCCTTCCACGGTGGCAGGGCGAACCCGGTGTTCCCGCGTCATGGGGGAAGGCCGGGGAAACCCGCCGCTTCCAGCGGCACGATCAGATCCGCAAGTCCTTCGGCTCAGTTCCGAGGGGTGCGGGGATCAGGATCAACTGGAAGGAGAGAGCCCCATGCGGCAACTGCCAATTGCCCACAAATCGCCTGCCAGCGGAGTGCAGTCCCGCAGGCTGGTTTCGTTTGTGGCCGGTATGGCTGCGGGCATGTCGCTCGGCCTGAGTATGGCCAGAGCGGCGGATACGGCATCTGAACACCCGCAAACCCCGGTTGCAGCATCAGCATCCGCCCCCGCTGCGGCAGCATCCAGCCTCGCTGTAGCATCGGCATCAGCGCCATCGGCGCCAGCATCAGCATCCGCCGCGCCGGTCGCTCCAGCCGAGGCCAGGCCCGCCTCCCTGCAGCCGACCAGCACGCCCCCGCTCCTGATGCGCTCGGGAGACGGCAGCTACGTCAAGGCGGACCTTGCGTCCCTGCCCAAGGTCGTGGTCGAGCAGCCCTGCTACCAGTACAACAACTACTGGTGCCTGAAGGGCACCCAGTGGGAAGGGCAGGAGAAGGTCGGCAGGCAGCGCCTCGCCGTGTTCCAGGACCCGATCTACGCCGCCCGCGCCATCGCGATCACCATGCATGCCTACCGCTTCAAGCATAACCTGCGCACGCCGCGCGAGATCATGACGCGGTACATCCTCAGCCCGGATTGCCGGAAAAGCGGCCCCGGCACCGCCAAGTGCACCCACATGTGGGGTCTGGTGGACAAGTACGCCCAACGCATCGGTGCGGCGCTGGGCATCGGCCCCAACGAGCCGATGAAGATCTTCCCTTCCCAGTCCACGGTCAATCTGGAGCGCGCCCGCACCCTGTTCCGCGAGATGGCGCACATCGAGATCGGCCAGACCCTGCGCGTTCCTGACGAACTCATCGACAAGGGTCTGGAACGGGCCGGCCTGAAGGCGAACTAAGAGCAGCTTTCGAGCAGGGTGGTACACCCTGTGGTTAAGAAAGTGCGACCAACAAAGAGCTTAGCTTTTCTCGTCTGCTGTTCTCCCACCGGAGGGGCACGCCCTTCCGGTGGGACAGCCTTAACAAGACGACTTCAGCCTCAGATCGCCGCCAGCGCCTGTTCCAGATCGGCGATCAGATCGTCCGGGTTCTCGATGCCGACGGAGAGGCGGATCATGGCGTCGGTCACGCCGCTGCGGTCGCGCTGCTCCTTGGGGATGCCCGAATGGGTGGTGGACGCCGGGTGAGAGCACAGCGATTCCGTGCCGCCCAGAGACACCGCCAGCTTGATGACCTGAAGCGCGTCCAGGAAGCGGAAGGCTTCCGCCTCGCCGCCCTTCACGTAGAACGAGAAGGTGGAGCCCGGCGCCTTGCACTGCCGGTCATAGACCGCCTTGCGCGGATCGCCCGCCTCCAGGAAGCCGAGGTAGTTGACCGAGGCCACCTTGGGGTGGTCCTTCAGGTAGTTGGCGATGGCGGCGGCGTTGGTGTTGGCCCTCTCCATGCGCAGCGACAGGGTCTCCAGCGAGCGCATGAGCATCCACGCCGTATTGGGGTCCGCCTGCGTGCCGAAGGAGCCGCGCAGCGCCTTCACCGGGCCGACCATGGCCTTGCTGCCGGAAATCGCCCCGGCCACCAGGTCCGAGTGCCCGCCCACGTATTTGGTGAGGCTGTAGATCACGATGTCGCCGCCGTGCTGCAGCGGCTGCTGGTACACCGGGCCGAGGAAGGTGTTGTCCACCGCCACCGGCGGGCGGAAGCCCTGCTGCTGGCCCAGTTCATCCGCAACCGCGGCCATCAGTTCCAGATCGACGAGGCCGTTGGTGGGGTTGGCGGGGGTTTCCACCAGCACGAGGCCGACGCGCCCCTTGGCCCGGGCGGCCTGCGCCACCTGCCGCACCTCGTCCGGCGAGCAGCCGTCGGCAAAGCCGAAGACGTTCACGCCGAACTGGGGCAGGATCTTGTCCACCAGACCCTCGGTGCCGCCATAGAGCGGACGGCTGATGAGAACCGAATCCCCGGGGCGCAGGTAGGCGAACAGGGTGGTGGTGATGGCGGCCATGCCCGAGTTGAAGACGGCGGCGGCCTCCGCCCCGTCCCACACGGTCAGCCGGTCTTCCAGCACCTCGAGGTTCGGATTGTTGAAGCGGGAGTAGACCAGCCCGGCCGTGGTGCCCGCGGGCGGCTCCCGGCGGCCCGAAGCGTAGTCGAAGAAGTCCTTCCCATCCTGCGCGGACTTGAACACGAAGGTGGACGTCAGGAACACCGGCGGCTTCAGCGACCCCTCGGAGAGATGCGGATCGTAGCCGAAGCCCATCATCTGGGTTTCCGGATGCAGGGTCTGCTGGCCCACCGTACGCTTGTGATAGGTCTCGTATGTCATGGCTCTGCCTTTTGACAGGTTTCTTGCAGCATGGTGCGACTATGACGGGAAAGATCGCACGCCGACCAGAGCGAAATTGCCGTCAAGTTTCGGTAATTTATCTTTATTTGCCTGAATCTGCGGGCATTTTGCCAAAGCCAACGAACAGCACGCCGTTTGGCTGCGTTTCTGACCTTTGGGCAGCGTTCCGGTCAGAACATAAAGACATCTTTATATTTGCGCTTGAACGCTGCGGGGCTTGCTGTCAGAACAGCAACAATGTTGCCCGACGCGGCAGAGCTGGCCCTGGTCTTCCGTCCGGGCGACCGGCACTCAGAGACGACACGGGTCCATCAGCACAAGGGAGTTCATCCGTGGCCTTTACCGATTACGTGGTCAAAGACATCAGCCTCGCTGGCTGGGGACGCAAGGAAATCACCATTGCCGAAACCGAGATGCCGGGCCTGATGGCCCTGCGTGAGGAATACGGCGCAGGCCAGCCGCTGAAGGGCGCTCGCATCGCGGGCTGCCTGCACATGACCATCCAGACCGCCGTGCTGATCGAGACCCTGAAGGCGCTGGGCGCTGACGTGCGCTGGTCCTCGTGCAACATCTTTTCCACGCAGGACCATGCCGCCGCCGCCATTGCCGAGGCCGGCATTCCGGTGTTCGCCTACAAGGGAGAGACGCTGGAGGAATACTGGAACTACGTGCTCAAGATCATGGAGTGGGGCGACGGCGGCACGCCGAACCTCATTCTGGACGACGGCGGCGATGCCACCGTTCTCGTGATCCTCGGCGCCGAGGCCGAGCAGGACCCCTCCAAGATTGCCACCCCGGGCAACGAGGAAGAAGAGGTACTCTTCGCCCTCATCAAGCGGGTGAACGCGGAGCGCCCCGGCTTCTTCGCCAAGTGCCGCGATGCCATCAAGGGCGTGTCGGAAGAGACCACCACCGGCGTCCACCGCCTGTACCAGATGGCGCAGGCCGGCCGCCTGCCGTTCCCGGCCATCAACGTGAACGACAGCGTCACCAAGTCGAAGTTCGACAACCTCTACGGCTGCCGCGAGAGCCTCGTTGACGGCATCCGCCGCGCAACGGACGTGATGCTGGCGGGCAAGGTCGCCGTCGTTGCCGGTTACGGCGACGTGGGCAAGGGCTCGGCCGCCTCGCTGCGTCAGGGCGGCGCGCGCGTGCTCGTCACCGAAGTCGATCCCATCTGCGCGCTGCAGGCGGCGATGGAAGGCTACGAGGTCGTCACCATGGAAGACGCCGCGCCGCGCGGCGACATCTTCGTGACCGCGACCGGCAACGTGGACGTGATCACGCTCGATCACATGCGCGCCATGAAGGACCGTGCCATCGTCTGCAACATCGGCCACTTCGACAGCGAGATTCAGGTGGCGTCCTTGCGCAACTACAAGTGGGACAACGTGAAGCCGCAGGTGGACGAGATCGAGTTCCCGGACGGCAAGCGCATCATCCTGCTGGCCGAGGGCCGTCTGGTGAACCTGGGCTGCGCCACCGGCCACCCCAGCTTCGTCATGTCCGCCAGCTTCACCAACCAGACGCTGGCGCAGATCGAGCTGTGGGCCAACGCTGACGCCTACGAGAACAAGGTCTACACCCTGCCCAAGCACCTCGACGAGAAGGTGGCCGCGCTCCACCTGGCCAAGCTGGGCGTGAAGCTGACCACGCTGTCCGACAAGCAGGCCGCCTACATCGGCGTGCCGCAGGCCGGTCCGTTCAAGCCGGAGCATTACCGCTACTAAGCCTTTCGGGCTTGACGGCTGACAGGGCTGAAGGGGTTGGAGTTCTTCGCGAATTCCAACCCCTCTTGCTGTCAGGGAACTGTTCCGGCACAAATGCGGGAGCGCCATGACCGGGCTGGTTACGCCCGGGGCTTGCGCACTTGTGGTTGATGCAGCCGAACTGCGGGGGAAAAGCATGGTCTTGGGCGCTTCTGACGGCACCGGAGTCTTTGTCCGGTCCCTGCCGCCGAGGATCTGCCGTTGAAGACCGGGCAATGAGCACTCCCGAAACCTGGAAGCTGGCCCTTGCGGCCACCGTGGCCGCGGCCTGGCTGGTCGTTGCCGTCTGGGCCGTCATTCGCGGCAGCAACGCGCTCCTGTCCGCGCGGGTCACCGCCCGCTGGGGCCGCCGGCTGCATGGCCTGCTCTCCACATCCCCCGCCGCCTATCTCATCGTCGGGGCGGACGGCGCCACCACCTGTTCCGACACGCTGCGCAGTTGGCTCGGCATCGACCGGCAGGTGACGCGGCTGGAGGAGCTGGAAGGACGCGGCCAGAGCGGCCTTGAAATGTCCGACTACGCCCAGCTCGTCCGAGACATTGATGCCCTGGCCCTCTCCGCCCGGCCGTTCCAGCGGCTGGTGACCAGCGCGCGCCGGGACCGGCAGCTGCTGGTCGAGGGCCGTGCCGCGCCGATGGAGGTGGCGGGCGATGCCGGCGTCGTCGTCTGGTTCTTCGATGCCACCACCACCCAGAGCGCGCTTGACCAGCTGCGCGGCGAGCTTGACGGCACGCGGCGGGAGCTGGAGGCGCTGCGGGCGCTGGTGCAGGCCGCGCCGCTGCCGATGTGGCGGCGCGACCGTGACCTGAAGCTGTGCGACGTCAACGCCGCCTACGTGGACGCGGTGGAAGCGGCCAGCGCGAAGGACGTGGTGCAGCAGGGCATCGAGCTGGTCGGCAACGTGCCGGGCACCGTCCCCGCCCAGTCCGCCGAGCGCGCGCGCGATCTGGACACCGCGCAGGTGCATCAGGCCAACGTCATCCTCTACGGCCACCGCCGCACGCTCCAGATCTATGACATTCCGCTGGGCGAGGCCGGCGTCGGCGGCTTCGCGCTGGACATCACCGAGCGCGAGGAGGCCCGCGCCGAGCTGGCCCGCCACACCCAGGCCCAGAACGAGACGCTGGACCGCCTGTCCTCGGGCGTCGTCATCTTCGGCCCGGACATGACGCTGTTCTTCCACAACAAGGCGTTCTCCACCCTGTTCGCGCTGGAGCCGGAATGGCTGGAAGACCGCCCGAGCATGGGCGAGGTGCTGGAGCGCATGCGCGAGAAGCACCGCCTGCCCGAGCAGCGGGACTTCCCCGAATGGAAGCGCCGCCACCTCGGCTGGTTCACGACGGCGCTGGAGCCGCTGGAGGAAACCTGGGTCCTGCCGGACGAGACGGTGCTGCGCGTCATTGCCCAGCCGCACCCCATCGGCGGGCTCCTGCTGGCGTTCGAGGATTACACCGAAGAGCTCAGCCTGCGCTCCACGCGTGACACCCTCATCAAGGTGCAGGCGGCCACGCTCAACAACCTCTACGAAGCGGTGGCGGTGTTCGGCCCCTCCGGGCGGCTGGAGCTGCACAACACCCGCTTCGCCACCCTGTGGCAGTGCCCGCCCGATCTTCTGTCGGAGCAGCCGCACGTGGACCGGCTGGCCGCGCACGTGGCGAGCCGCCTCGACCATTCGGAGCAGGCGCAGCTGCTGCGGGACGGCGTGCTGCGCGCGGCCGAGGGACGCAACCCGTCCACCGGCCGGTTCCGCCTCGTCGATCATCAGATCATCGACTATGCCGCCGTCCCCCTGCCGGACGGCAACGCGCTGGTCACCTTCATCGACGTCACCGCCACCACCAACATGGAAAAGGCCCTGCGCGAGCGCAACGAGGCGCTGGAGGCGGCAGACCGGCTCAAGTCCCAGTTCGTCGCCAACGTGTCCTACGAGCTGCGCACGCCGCTCACCTCCATCATCGGCTTTGCCGAGATGCTGGATCAGGGCTACTTCGGCGGCCTGAACGAGCGGCAGCTGGACTATGTCCACTCCATCCTCACGTCGTCGAACCGGCTGATGGTGCTCATCAACGACATGCTCGACCTCGCCGTCATCGAGGCCGGTGCCCTGGTGCTGGACATCGCGCCGGTGCGCATCGAGCCGATGGTCGCCGCCGTGGTGCAGATGGTGGAAGAGCAGGCCCGCGCCCGCACGCTCCACCTGTCCCAGATGGTGGACCCGTCCGCCGGCATCGTGGAAGGGGACGAACGCCGCCTGAAGCAGGTGCTGTACAACCTGCTCTCCAACTCCATCCGTTTCACGCCGCCGGGCGGCAACGTGGCGGTCAGGGCGTGGGGCGACGAGACCCGCCTCATGCTGGAAGTGACCGACACCGGCGTCGGCACCAACGTTGTCGGCATGAGCGCCACCGAGCGCTTCCGCCGCAACGATGGCGATGCGGACACCGCGCCGGGCATCGGCCTTGGCCTCTCGCTGGTGCGCCGGTTCGTCGCCATGCACGGCGGCACCGTCGAGCTGTCCAGCGAGGACGCGGGCACCCGCGTTCTCGTGCATCTGGCGCGCAAGGCTCCCGTCGAGCCGCCGCCCGCCTCGGAGTGAGCGGCCCTGAATGAACGCCTCGGAATAAGCGGCCCCGAATGAGCCTTGCGCCCGGCCGTCCGGAATCCGAGTATCAGCCTTGACGATTATCCCGAACGATCCGCCCGCCATCTGACTGGACTTCTTCCCGCCATGACCGCCTACACCCTGCACCTTCCAGACCTTGCCGCCGTTGACAGACTGGGCCGCGCCATCGCGCAGGAAGCCCGGGCGGGAGATATTCTCGCCCTGTCCGGCGATCTGGGTGCGGGCAAGACCACGCTGGCCCGGGCGGTTTTGTCTCACCTCGGCCTGACCGAGGACGCGCCCAGCCCCACCTTCACCATCGTCCAGACCTATGACGCGCCGCCGCTGCGCCTGCCGGTGTGGCACGTCGATCTCTATCGGCTTGAAGAGGCGGAGGAAACGGTGGAGCTGGGTCTGGACGAGGCGTTCGACACCGCCCTGTCCCTCATCGAGTGGCCGGAACGCATGGGCCCGTTCATGCCCCATGACCGCTTGTGGCTGAGCCTTGCACCTGCGACGAGCGGTGAGGGCCGCACCTTGACAGTCGATGCCCCGCCCGCTTGGGAAGAGCGGGCAAAGCGCCTGTTTCAATCGTTCCAGTCTGCCGAGTAGGTCGCATGTCTCTTCCGAGCGAAATCGCAACGTTTCTCAACGCCCACGGCTGGGGCGGCGCCGCCGCCCTGCCGCTGGCCGGAGACGCCTCCCACCGCCGTTACATGCGCCTGCACCGGGCCAACGAGCATGGGGACGAGACCGCCGTGCTGATGATCGCGCCGCCGGGTCTGGAACTGGTGGAGCCGTTCGTGGCCGTTGGCGACTATCTGGCGGGCCTTGGCCTGTCCGTGCCCGCGATTCGCGGGGTGGACGCAGCCAATGGCCTCGTGCTGCTGGAAGATCTGGGCGATCTCTCCTTCGTTGCCGCCATCGAGGCGGGCCATGACGAGGCCGAGCTTTACGCCGCCGCCACGGACGTGCTGGCGCAGGTCCACGGCCAACTGGTGCCGGACACGCTGCCGGTGGCCGGCGGCTGGCACGCACTGCCACGCTACTCCAACGAGCGGATGCAGCGGGAGGTGGATCTGGTGCTGGAGTGGTACTGGCCCGCCGTTGCAGGCGCGCCCGCGCCCGAAGCGCTGCTTGCGGACTGGCGCGCGGCGTGGGAGGCGGTGTGGCCTCGCTGCTGGCATGACCAGCCGGTGCTGGTGCAGTTCGATTACCACTCGCCCAACCTGCTCTGGCTGCCGGAGCGCGAAGGACTCAGGCGCGTCGGCGTGCTGGACTTTCAGGACTCGCTTCAGGCCCCGGCCGCCTACGATGTGGTCTCGCTGCTTCAGGACCCCCGCCGGGACGTGCGCGCCGGGCTGGAGCCGGTGCTGATCGAGCGGTATCTGGCCGCCCGCCCGGATGTCGACCCCGCCGCCTTCCGCAGCGCCTATGCGGTGCTCGGCGCGCAGCGCGCCAGCCGGATTCTGGGCGTCTTCGTCCGGCTGTGGAAGCGGGACGGCAAGCCCGGCTACCTGCGCCACCAGCCGCGCGTGTGGCAGCTCCTGCTGCGCAATCTGGAGCATCCCACCCTTGCGCCCGTCAAGGCGTGGTTCGACACGCACATGCCGGCAGACTGGCGTTCGTCACGCTGGCAGGATGCGGCGTGATGGCGGCAGTACCTACCTCCGCCCCAACCTCCGCCCCAACCTCCGCCATGGTGCTGGCCGCAGGCCTGGGCACCCGCATGCGCCCGCTGACCGACACCCGGCCCAAGCCCCTCATCGAAGTCGCCGGCCGCACCCTGCTGGACCGCGCGCTCGACAACTTCGAGGCGGCAGGCGTCACGCACATCGTCGTCAACGCCCACTACTTCGCCGATCAGATCGAGACGCACCTCAGCGCTCGCGCGGCGGACGGCGGCGCGGCGCGGTATCTCATCTCTGACGAGCGCGAAGCCCTGCTCGAAACCGGCGGCGGCGTCGCCAAGGCCCTGCCGCTGCTGGCAGGCGACCCGCTGCTCATCGCCAATGCGGACAACCTGTGGCTGGACGGCAGCGAAAACACTGTCTCGCGCCTTGCCGCCGAGTGGGACCCGGAGCGGATGGACGCGCTCCTGCTGGTCGTCGACCGGGCCGAGGCTGCGGGCTATGACGGCGCGGGTGATTTCCACCGGGAGCCCTCCGGCCGCCTGCACCGGCGTGGCCATGATCTCACCGCCAACTATGTCTTCTCCGGCGTGCAGCTGCTCTCGCGCCGCCTGTTCACGGAC
>NZ_DATBUP010000011.1:0-8650 GCF_036515995.1 Pedomonas sp.
ACGTTGTTCACGAAGATGGACGCGGTCACGTCGCTGCCCGCCACGTTCTCCCAGTCGATGCCGAGATCGAGCTGGTTGTAGCCGTTCTCCTCGCCGAAGGGTTCATTGAACACCGACAGCGAATACTTGCTGGAGTAGGCCCAGTTGGCGCGGAAGGTCATGTCGCCGTTATCGCCCGGCATCGCCGTGGTGTACTGCGCACCCAGGTTCAGGCGGTGCTTGGCCAGGAACGGGAACGGACGACCCGTCTCCGGACGACCGGTGGCAACGTCGATGAACTCGCCGTACTTGCCGTCGGTGTAAGCCCAGGATGCGGACAGCGTCAGGCCCGGCACCGGCATCAGGGTTGCGTCAAGCTCGACACCCTTCACCGTGGCTTCCGCCGCGTTGACGATCAGGTTGATCAGCGAGATGCCGCCGGTGATCGGGTTCAGCACCGAGAAGGACTGGCTAACCTGCGCCCCCTTCAGCTTGGAGCGGAACAGCGCCAGGTTGGTGCGGGCCGGCATGCCAGCAATGTCGAAGTCCGACTTCACGCCGACTTCGAAGTCGGTGACCTTCTCCGGGTCATAGGAGAGGCCGAAGTCCAGCGCCTGCGGGTTCAGACCGCCGGCGCGGTAGCCCTTGCGGTGCGTGACGTATACCAGCGTGACCGGATCGATCTGCCAGTCGAGGCTGACGTTATAGGACGAGGCGTTGAACGACTTGTCCAGCTCCGTCGGGCAGCCGTTGACGAGGCTGCAGGTCTCGATGGGGAACTGCGCCCGCGGGTCGCGGCGGTTGTCGAAGTTCATCCAGCGATAGTCATGGGTGTAGCGATAGCCGCCCGTGATGCTGAGGCCTTCAGCCACCATATCGGACAGGTCATAGGACAGCTGTCCAAAGACCGCCTGGCTGCGCTCCTTGCGCTCCAGGAACGTTTGGAGCGGCGTGCCTGCCGACACCTGCCGCAGATACTGCGGGCTCGGGGTCTTGCCCCAGGACAGGAAACCGCCGAGGGTGAATTCCAGCTTCTCATCGAGCGCGTTGCCCTGCAGCTGCAACTCCTCGCTGATCTGACGATCATTGGAGCTCCAGTTGCCGTCCGGCGTGATCTGGTCGAGCAGCGGGAACACCGTGCCGTCCAGGTCATAACGGCTCAACTGCTTGAAGCGGCGGATGCCGAAGATGTTCTTGAGCGACAGGTTTTCGCTGATCTGGAAGTCAGTAATGTTGGTCACGCCCCAGCTGACCGTCTTTGACAGACCATCAACGCCGGACTGGGAAATGCGGGGGCCGCCTTCCTTCTGGTTGGCCAGCTGCTGCTCCAGCAGCGGCGACGGGAACATGGAGAAGCCGCCAGCCGCAATGGCCTGAGCGATGACCGCGCGCGGGTCCGGGCTGGAAGACAGCAGCGAGATCGACGGACGGTTGCCACCCAGATACAGCGGCAGACCGGCAACCGCATTGGGCGACAGCATCTTGTCGACGTTCACCCCGATCAGCTGCTGCGACGAGCCGTTGGTGTTGGACTTGTAGTAGTCAAACATCAGGAAGTTGCTGAGGCTGTCGGTCGGCGTGAACTCGAGCGAGAAACGGCCGCCCCAGTAGTCGCGGTCGTCCAGCATCTGGCCGTTCACGATGTTCTTGGTAAAGCCATCGCGCTTGGAGCGCTTGCCGGCGAAGCGAATGGCGAGCGTGTCGGAGACCGGCACGTTCAGCGCTGCTTCCAGCTGACGCTCGTCAAAGCGGCCGATCTGACCGGTGACATAACCCTCGAACTCGTCCGTCGGCCGCTGGGGCTCGAACAGCACCGCGCCGCCCGTCGAGTTGCGGCCGAACAGGGTGCCCTGCGGGCCTTTGAGCACCTGCACGTTCTGCAGGTCAAAGAAGCGGCCCGGACCGCCGGAGTCGCCGGTCTGGAGCGGCACTTCGGCAAAATAGGCAGTGACACGCGGATTCTGGCCTTGCGCGGATGCGCCCGAGCTGGACATACCGCGGATCGACAAGGTGACCTCATCGCGGGCCTGCTGATAGGTGGTCAGCGACACGGCCATGCGCTGCAGGTCCGTCGCGTCCTGAATGTTGCGCTGGGCCAGAACATCGCCGCTGATGGCCTGCACGGCCACCGGTACGGTTTGCAGCGATTCTGCACGACGGCGCGCGGTGACGACGATTTCACCCAGGCTGACGTTGGCAGCCTGTTCCTGCTGCGCTTCTGGTGCGGCATCCTGCGCCTGGACGGCCGTCAGCGGGAACACCGAAGCAACCGATGCAAGCAACACGCCCGCCTTAAGCGACACTAATCGATTCAGCACAAAGAACCTCCCCCTCATCTGACTGCTGTGCTCCCGCGGATTTTCCCGCTTTTGGATTTTTGCACTTGCAGATTAATAATGGACCTCAGTCTATTAATGGAAAGGGGTATTGGCAAGTATCCTTTCAACATTCGCAGGCGTTTGGCCGCAGGATTGCGCAGAAAGCGGGTCAGACCAGGATAAAACCATAGCACCCGTTGCATATTTGCATCAGTGGCGATATGAGGGGAGTGGGCAAAGTTCAGGAAATCGGGGGGCATTTCCAACAGTTTTGGCCTTCATCGCCTGGTTGGCAGTATGCTGACCGTTTGAGAACCGATTTGCACCCGGAGCGCAGGAGTCTCGCCTGCCCCGTCATCACTGTGTGACTTGAATGGAAAAAGAGCCAGAGAAGGCCGATGTCAGCGTTTCCCGGCGGACGCGCAACAAGATGCGGACTCGTGAAGCCATTTTGAATGCCGCCCGCGAATGCTTCGGCCAAGGCGGTGTTGCCGGCACCACGATGGATCAGATCGCCAACGAAGCAGACGTGGCGCGCGCAACTTTGTTCAATTACTTTCCCAGCAAGGGCGACATCGTGGCTGTGCTGGTCGAGGAGCTCGACGAGGTCTTTTACCGGAAGATCGAGGCGCTGCGGAAGAAGCCGCTGACGACGGCTCAGCGGCTGGACCGGCTGATGCGCACGACCGGCAAGGAAATGGAAGAATCACCGCCCTACATCCGCACCATCGTTGGCGCATCGGAGCTGGGGTGGAACGAGAACGTGGGCGCGGCACGCTTCGGGCGGCTGATCGTTGAATTCCAGAAGATGCTGGAAGACGGGCTGGCAACCGGCGAAGTGCGCGACGACATTGATATCCGCGTCCTAGCGGAGATCGTGACGAGCTGCCTGGTCGGCATCGTTCACAACTGGCGGCTGGACGAGACCTATCCGCTCGCCAAGCGCATGACCGAAGCCGGCTACTTTCTGGCCCAGACCATCGTCAAGCCTGGGCAGAGCTAGCCGGGGACAACCCCGCTGCGCTGACAGGTCAGCGCAGCGCCCGGGCCAGCAGAGCCTGGGACTCCGCCGAGCCGTCCAGCACCCGGTTTGAGCGGGTCACCATGCGCCAGCCTGCCTCCGTTCGCCGAAGTTCCCAGTGATTGGCCGAGGCACGCCATACCGTGTGCCCCTCCTCCCCGCGCAGGACGACAAGGGAGTAGGCAACAGCCTCCGCCCGGTCCCCCGCCAGCGTGATCTGCGGTGTGCTGGTGATGTGCGCAGAGCCCTGCCGGATCAGGCCTTGGTGCGTCTCGGCCTCGTAAAGCGCCTCGAGCGTATCGTGGCCCGCAAAGCGGTTCATGCCGCCCACATCGTAGGCGCCGTCTTCAACCCAGAGTTCAGCGGCTGCCCGGCTCGCCCCGCTGTCGACAGCCGGACCGTAGGTTGAGAGCAGACGGATGATCTCGAGCTGATCTTCTGCGGCCCGCAGCCGGGCCTCGATCTTTTCCAGTCGGTCTTCGTATGACATGGCTTTCCTTACGAACGGCACGAAGCGCATGCCAGCTGGCAATATTGCGAGCTGATCCCCTTGCCGGTGTCTCACGCCTTGCGCTTGGTGCAGGCCTTGCCCTCGCAGCTTAGGCAATCATCTGCTTCTCGGCGAGCGTGCGCCGGTAAACCGGCATGCCGGCCACGATGATCGCCACGATCAGCGGCAACAGCACCGCGCCCGCAATGGCGATGGAATAGCGGATCGCGCCTTCATCGCCAAAACCGAAATCGGTGATGGCGGCGATGAAGCTGGCGCCAAGGCCAAGCCCCACCAGATTGACGCAGAGCAGTGTAAGCGCCATCACCTGCCCGCGCAGCTGGTTGGGGGTGACATCCTGAATGGCGGAAATCATTACGCCCTGCGCGCCCTGTCCGATAAGCGTGCCGAGCGCCATGCAGGCCAGCGCCAGCGGGGCATTGGGCATCAGCGGGCCAATGATGAGCGGGAACGCCTTTAAAACCGTCGTCACCAGCACGATGCGGATGTTGGCGTCCGACTGGCCCTTGCGCATCAGCCGGCCGGACATCCAGCCGCCCGCAATGGTGCCGATGGTCCCGCAGACCAGCATGACGACGCCGTAGTAGAGGCCGACTTCGGCCACTGGCATCTGATAGGTGCGGATGAGGAAAGTCGGGTACCAGAGCGAGCTTCCGATGGCGAGCATGCCGATGAGCGAGATCGACCCGATAAGCATGCCGTAGACCTTCCAGTGCGCCTTCAGATAGGCGAAGGTTTCCGACAAAGGCATGACCTTGTCTTCATAACCCTTGGCCAGTTCCCGGCGCACCGGCTCGCGGATGGTCATGATGAGGGAGGCAATGATGACGCCCGGCAGGCCAACGGCGATGAAGACCATCTGCCAGGGCTCGAGCGCGCCGATGATCGGCAGGGATCCGCCGCCCCGCGCCGTGAAGAACTGGAGCAGGAACCCGCCGATGATCAGCGCGAGGCCGCCGCCGATGGGATACCCGATGGCGTAAAGGCTGATGGCGAGCGCCCGGCGCTTGGGCTCGAAATAGTCGCTGAGGAGCGAGTAGGCAGTTGGGCTGAGCGTTGCCTCTCCCATGCCGACGCCGATGCGCGCGGCAAAGAGCTGCCAGAAACTGCGAGCCAGCCCGCACATCATCGTCATGATCGACCAGAACACGACGCCGACGACGATGATGCGCGTGCGCTTGCTGACCGTATCCACCAGCCTGCCGATGGGAATGGCGGCAACGCTGTACAGCAGCGCGAAGGCGAAGCCCTGAAGCAGGCTGATCTGAAAGTCCGTGAGCTGGAGGTCCTCCTTGATGGGGATGACCAGCAGCGTCAGCACGCGGGCATCGATGGCGCTGAAACAATAGGCCATCGAGAGAATGCCGGCGACATACCAGGGGTATGCCGCGCTGGTGGTTCGTTCCGGTATTTCCGTTCCGCTTGCCGCCTTGCTGGTCATTGCCCGCGTCTCCCCATTTTTATTGTTCGCGTTACCAGGCCGATGCCGGGTTCTGCCGCGCAAGCAGGGTGTCAATCCGCTCCTTCAGCTTCTGATCGTTTTCTGCGCTTTCCGGCAGCAGCCAGAATTTTCCAGCCCGGATCCCTGCAAGCGCAAAGCTTGCGACTTCCTCGGGTTCGGTCAATGCCATTTTCAGACCTGTGGTCCGAACCAGATCCTCCATGGTTTCATAGGCGGGCTTGTTGCCGTCGTTGTCGCCGTAATCCTCCGGGCGATTGCGCTTGGATGCCAGAATGGAGGTGTTGACCACGTGCGGCCCCGGGAACAGCACCGCAGCGCGCACGCTCGAGCCTTCCCGCAGAAGCTGCTGGTAAAGCACCTCACTGATGCTGGTCACCGCGGCTTTGGAGGCTGCGTAGATCGGCGTGTTCGGCAGGGAGCGCAGCCCTCCGTTCGAGGACGAGGTGTTGATGACCACCCCTTCCTCGCCCGAAGCCAGCATGCGCGGAACGAACGACTGGATGCCGTAGACGACGCCGAACACATTGACATCAAAGCCCCAGCGCCAGTCGTTCGCCGGCAGGCTCCAGATCGTGCGCTGGGCCTCTCCCAGCCCGACCCCGGCATTGTTGAAAAGGAGATGGACGGCGCCGAAGCGGTCCCAGACCGCTTCGGCAAGGCTCTCCACGGACTCCGCCTTGGTCACGTCCACGCGCAGGCCAATGACCTCCCCGCCCGTTTCGTCCGAAATCTCGCGTGCCGTGGCATCGAGCCGGTTCTGGTCGATGTCCGCCAGAACCACCCGAGCCCCTTCTGCCGCCAGTTGCTCACCAAGTGCGCGACCAACGCCACTTGCGCCGCCGGTAACAACAGCGACACGCCCCTTGAAGCTTTCCATCAGGCAACCTTCTCGCCAGCCACCAGCACATCAATGCCCGGGTTGGTCGGCGCATCGTTCCGCTGCACCCAGAACGGCGCGATATATTCAGGCGGGACGGTCGTCAGCAGCTGGCCGCTGGTGTTCGTCGCGCCCTCCACGTAATCCATGCTCACCATCCGCACGATGGGCACATCGACCAGCGGATCGTAGGCGGATTCATGGAAGCGGATCTTGCCCTCGAAGGCGCGCTTGAGGCTGTAGTTGCGCTTCCAGTTGAGGCGGGTCAGGTACACGTCGCCATCGAATTCTCCCGGGGTCGTGATGGAAGGCAGGCCCTTGTAGCAATAGAAGTACTCCTCGAACGGCTCGGGCTTGCCCTGGTCTGCGCCAAGGGTTCCGTCGACCTCGAAGAAGGTGATGCCGTGGCGGGTGCAGGTGGCCCGCACATGATCGCCGTTCTTCTCGAACGTGGTCTCGGCGATCTTCTTGGGCTCGCCGAAGCGCTCGCGGCCCGAGGTCACCACTGTTTCGCCTTCCATCGACATGTGGAACACGTAGCCGCCAGGCGTGCCTTCATATTCGCACATCAAGGCCAGCGTCAGCGCACCGATCTCGACCGTGCGCTCCGGCGAGACGTGCATGGCGACGTGGGCAAATTGGAGGAACACTTCCGGACGCGCCGCTGCCTTGAGCGGGCGCGGCAGCATGGCATGAATGATCTCCGGATGGGTTTCGTAAACGGCCCGGACGGTGCGGACGGTATTGTTCAGACTGCCTGACTGCGGGGTCGTCACCGGACCCTGAACAAAGCGTAACTTGGCCATATTTCCCTCCCCTTGAATGGGCACAGTCGCCCGTTGCGCGCCGAACCTTGCGTTGGCGCACCCGTGATGCAGCTGGGTTGTTTTCGTCTGTTAGACGGCGGTCATCTGCCGGGGCGTCGCATCCTCGGCATAGAACTGCTCGAAATACCTGCGGAACCGCAGGATCGGGCCGTCCCGGTCGCACAGCAGCGGCCGGACACGGTGGATCTTGTGGTGCCAGATGGGAATATCTCCCTCAACGCCGGACTGGCCGCAGGTATTCTCAATGGCAGCCATGGCCGTCCTGTGCTCAGGTGAGCCTTCCGGCGTATCCGGATAGGTGAAGCAGAAACGCAGCTCGACCTGATCAGCCTCGACCGGCGTTGCCAGCACCATCAGGGACAGGGTGACGACACCCTTGAGCTGGGTGAACTTCTGACCCGCGCCGTTCTGGATGGTATTGACGCTCGAGGGCACGATTTTGGTGGAGCCGTCCGGCAGGGTGATCTGGCGCTCGCCCGCCGCCTCGCTGCGGCGGATATGCCCCTCATAGCTGGTCTTGCCTTCGGGCACTGCCTCCATCTTGTGGACGAACTCGAAGTGCGCGAGGTCCACGCCGTTCTCGGCGATCTCCTGCGGATTACTGGCGAAACTCCAGAAGCGGCGCACCGGCTTGGCCCAGCCTGCCTCGGTGAAGGGCGCGTGTTCGATCACGTCGAACATCGGCGCGACGCCGGCCGGGTGATACCACGCCCAGACGACACCGTTCTTCTCCACTGTGGGATAGGGGCGGGCAATCGGCTCGCGCTTGGTGATCGGCGGCATCACCCGCGCATAGGGAATATCAGTGCAGAAGCCATCCGGGCGGAAGCCCCAGCTGTGGAACGGGCAGCGCAGCTTGTCGCCGTCAACCGTGCCACCATGGCCCATATGCGCGCCAAGGTGGGGACAGTATGCGTCCAGAAGACCCACCTCGCCCTGCTCATTCCGGAAAATAACGAGATCCCGGCCGAAATAGTGAACCGGCTTGACGTCGCCGACCGACAGCTCGTCACTATAGCTCACGAAAAACCATCCATACGGAATGGGCATGGGAAACCGTTGCAGCATTCGCCATCCTCCCCTTGAGCCGGTCCTTGTCATTTTTTTGAACCGGCCGCCCTTGCTGGGCTTTTTATTAAGATACCCTGATCTGCCTGGTGCGGAAGCACATGAGCGGCGACGCACTGTGCATGTGCGTGTACAATCTAGACCCTTCAAAAGCCGAGCAAGCCAGCTTACCTGATGAACGCAGGTGCAAAAGCTCTTCACTGACGCCGCTTCGCCCCCGAGCCAGCAGGGAAGAAGCGGTTTCTGCTCCACAATTATTGCGGGGCGCTGGCCGTACACTCAGGTGATATACGATGCCAAACGGTCCATGGCGCGCTGCATCCACGGGCGCAGCTTTGCATGATCGAACCGGCCGGCCAGATAATCGATGAAGGCGCGCGTGGCTGCCGGCATCATGCCGGACGAGAACACTGCCCAGACTTCCTTGTCGTAAAATGCCCAGTCGCGATCGAGAGCAATCAGGCGGCCCTCGGCCAGATCATCTCCGATCACGCTGATCGGAATCTGCGCGATGCCGAGCCCCCGGCGCGCAGCCGCCGACAAGGCAATGCCGCTGTTGCTTTTCCAGTAGCCTGACACCTTCACCC
>NZ_DATBUP010000012.1:0-5229 GCF_036515995.1 Pedomonas sp.
GGCGGGGCGTCTCCGGCCGGGTGGACGGGCGCGAGCTGCGCCTCGGCAACCAGCGGCTGATGACGGAGGAGGGCATCGACACCGCCCCGCTGGCGGAAGACGCTGCACGGCTGGCGGCGGAAGGGCGCACGGTGAGCTGGCTGGCGGAGGTTGGGCCGGTGGAAGGGGGCGGGACACCCCGCCTGCTCGGCCTGTTCGCCTTCGGCGACGCGCTGAAGCCCAGCGCCTTCGAGGCGGTGGCGGCCCTCAAGCGGGCGGACATCCGCACCGTGCTGCTGACCGGAGATTCTGCTGGCGCTGGCGAGGCCGCCGGCCGCGCGCTGGGGCTGGACGAGGTGATTGCGGGCGTGTTGCCTGAGGGCAAGGCCGAGGTGGTGGCGCGGCTGCGCGCTCAGGGGCGCACCGTTGCCATGATCGGCGATGGCATCAACGACGCCCCGGCGCTGGCCGCCGCTCACGTCGGCGTCGCCATGGGCTCGGGCACGGACGTGGCGATGGAGGCGGCCGGCATCACCCTCATGCGCGGCGACCCGCGCCTAATGGCCGATGCGCTCGACATCTCCCGCCGCACCTACGGCAAGATCCGGCAGGGGCTGTTCTGGGCCTTCATCTACAACATCATCGGCATCCCGCTGGCCGCCATCGGCCTGCTCAGCCCGGTGATCGCCGGGGCCGCCATGGCGCTCTCCAGCGTCAGCGTGATGATGAACGCGCTGATGCTGCGGCGGTGGCAGCCGCGGTCGGGTGGAAGGGATTGAGGTGTTTCGAAGGGGGTCTTAACCCCCTTCACCCCCATTCGTTTTTCGGGACGTGCGCGGGATGACGGGCGCGGCTGTTTGAAAGGAAGAGGGGGATAAGTCTTTCTTTCATAAGAAATTCAAAAGCGTGCAAGGACAGGCACTCATGAACATCGGCCAGGCATCGAAGGCGTCAGGCGTGTCGCAGCGGATGATCCGCCACTATGAAGAGATCGGCCTGACGCCGAAGGCGGCGCGGCGCGAGTCAGGCTACCGGGACTACAGCGAGGTGGACGTGCACCGGCTGACGTTCATTCGCCGGGCGCGGGATCTGGGCTTCTCCATCGAGGAGATCGGGCAGCTGCTGGCGCTGTGGCAGGACACGGGCCGGGCCAGCGCGGACGTGAAGGCGCTGGCGCTGGCCCGGGCCGAGGAACTGCACCGCAAGGCCGAGGCGCTGGAAGCCATGCGCCGCACGCTCCTGCATCTGGCCTCCAACTGTCAGGGCAACAACCGGCCCGACTGTCCCATACTGGAAGACCTCGCCAGCGGCTGCTGCGAGAAGGCGTGAGGCGGATCAGCCCAGCGCCTTGCAGTCTCGATTCTTGCGCGTGGGTGGGCGCAGGGACGGCGGCAGTTACAGCTTCTCCGGCCTGGCCTGACTTCGGGCCCGGCGAAAGCGCTTTAAGGCTTCATCGAGCGGGACGCCGCCAGTTCTGACGGCACGCTTGAAATCCTCGCGCGTCCATTCCGGATTGCCAGTATCGACGAGCAGGGGGCTGAATGGCTGGTTGCGGGGCATGATTTTATTGCCTCTGCTAAGAACATGGACAGTGGCGTATCTGGAGTCAAAAGTCAGCCTTGCCATGGTCGTAGATGCGCTGCGGTGAACGACGCGCGGTCCGCTGAAAATGCCGAGAGTGCAGAGGGTTAAGACCCTCTGCATAACTTCATAACCGTCAGTCCGATTCCAAGGCGCGGGCGGCGGCGTCGATGTTGTGGACGTGGCTTTCGGACATCTCGCGCAGGGCGGCGTGCAGGGCGTCGTCACGGACCTTTGGCATCAGTTCGGCCAGCTTGCGGACGACCCAGTTCTGGCCGCGATTGAGGAAGAGAAGCCGGGCGTGAGGGTCGGCGATGGCCATGGCCTTTTCGGCGAACGCGCCGCGCTTGGCGGACGGAGAGGCGGAGAGGCGTTCAAGCTGGGCGGTGAGCATGGCGCACCAGCGGGCTTCGTCCGCCGCGATGGATTTCAGCAGGTCGGCCATCTCGGGCGGGGCGTCGTTCAGGGATGCGCGGGCGACGTAGGCCCCGGCGCGCTCGGCTTCCAGCAGTTCGTTGAGGGCGGCGACCAGTTCATCGCGGGTGGCGAAGCCCATGTAGGCGTCATCCGCTTCTGAGGCGTAGCACACGGGTGAGGACGGGCTGGCGGGCGTCTGGGGCGTCTGGGCCATGGGGGCGCAACTCCGTCAAAGGGGCCGTCTTGAGTATAGGGCGTTTCGTGCGCCTGCGCCACGAAACAGAATTATCAGGGCGGGTGGTTCTTAGCGTGGTCCAGAGGCTTTTTCTGGTGCGAAAACGACAGGATCGTGTGCGGGAACTCTTGACCGTGAAAGCGGGAGGGATAAGGCTCACGAGCTTTTTTCGCGGGGGGAAATGGGGATGTCAGTGGCAGACGTGAGTAATGGCGTGAGACTGGAAAACGATGGAGCGGGAGCGCCCGCAAATTCCGCGAAGCGGGTGCTGGGCGCGAGCCTGACCGGCACGGCAGTCGAGTTCTACGATTTCTATATCTACGCCACCGCTGCCGCGCTGGTGTTCGGCCCGCTGTTCTTCCCGTCTGAAAACCCCTCGCTGCAACTGCTGGCGGCCTATGCCAGCCTTGGCGTGGCGTTCATCGCGCGGCCGATCGGGGCCATCGCCTTCGGGCACTTCGGCGACAAGATCGGGCGCAAGTCAACGCTGGTGGCCTCGCTGATGATCATGGGCGGCTCGACCGTCGCCATTGGTTTCCTGCCGACCTACGAGACCGCGGGCTGGCTGGCCCCGCTGCTGCTGTGCCTGATGCGCTTCGGGCAGGGCTTCGGCCTGGGGGGCGAATGGGGCGGCGCGGCGCTGCTGGCGGTGGAAAATGCGCCCCGGGGCTGGAAGGGCCGCTTCGGCATGTTCCCGCAGCTGGGCGCGCCGGTGGGCTTCATTGCCGCCAACGGCCTGTTCCTGATCCTCGGGCTGCTGTTGAGCCAGGAAGACTTCGTGGCGTGGGGCTGGCGCCTGCCGTTCATTCTGAGCGCGGTGCTGGTGTTCCTGGGCCTGTGGGTGCGCACGCGCCTCAGCGAGACCCCCGCCTTTGCCAAGGCGCTGGAGGAAGCGCCGCCCGTTGCCGTGCCGCTGGCCGAGGTGGTGCGCGAGTATCCGCGTGCGCTGATCGGCGGGACGTTCGCCGTGGTGGCCTGCTTTGCCCTGTTCTACCTCTCGACCGCGTTCATCCTCGGCTACGGCACCACGACGCTGGGCTATGACCGCGAGACCTTCCTGCAGGTGATGCTGGGCGCGATCCTGTTCATGGCGGCGGGCATCGTGATCGCCGGTGTGTGGTCTGACTTCTCCACCCCGCGCCGGGTGCTGATGGCCGGGTGCGTGCTGACCGTTCCCGCCGGCCTGCTGATGGCCCCGATGCTGGACGCGGGCTCGCTGATGTTCGTGTTCTTCTATCTCAGCTTCGCCCTGTTCGTGATGGGGCTGGTCTATGGCCCGCTGGGCGCGTTCCTGCCGAGCCTGTTCCCGGCCCGCGTGCGCTACACGGGCGCGTCCATGACCTTCAACATCGGCGGCATCATCGGCGGTTCGCTGACCCCGATGATCGCGCAGGTGCTGGCTGGCCACGGCGGCATGTTCTATGTGGGCGTGTATCTGGCGGTGGCGGGCGTGATCAGCTTCATCGCGCTGCTGCCGCTGCGGCCGCTCCCCGAAAGCTGAGGGGCGGATAGCCGAGAGTTTGAGTTGAGGAGTGGAGCGTGATGGGGAGCGAGGCGGCGCAGGGGCGCAGGCAGGCCGAGTGGCAGCAGATGACGGCGGCGGATGTTGATGCCGTTCTTGCCGTGGCCGATGTGGTGCACCCCGCCTTCCCCGAGGACCGGGCCGTGCTGGCCGAGCGCTTCGCCCTGCACCCCGAGGGGTGCCTGGTGCTGCGGGCGGGCGATGGCGCGGTCATCGGCTACACGCTGACCCATCCGTGGGCAGCGGATACGGTGCCGCCGCTCAACACCCTGCTGGGCCGCCTGCCGGATGCAGAGGTGTATTACATTCATGACCTTGCCCTGCTGCCCGCCGCGCGCGGCCTGAGGGCCGGCAATGCCGCGGTACGGCTGCTGGAAGCGCACGCCCGCGCGCTGGGGCTCAGCCGGATGGCGCTGGTGGCGGTGAACAACTCCGGCGGGTTCTGGAGCGCTCAAGGCTTCGAGCAGGTGAGCAGCCCGCAGTGGGCGCAGAAGCTGGCCAGCTACGGCGATGATGCCGCCTACATGGTGAAGGCGGTCTAACGTCAGGCCTGCAATTTCAAAGGGAAAGCTGGAATTTCAAGGAGAAGCTGGAGCGGGTAGCGGGAATCGAACCCGCGCGATCAGCTTGGGAAGCTGACAGGCTACCATTACATCATACCCGCATCGGAGCATTCTCAAGCAGCCTTGCCGCTGCGCTGAAATGCGACCGCAATGGATCGGGGATTTAGATAGGGCATGGACGCCCATGCCGTCAATCAGCCCCGCACGTGCTTTCGACTAAAAATGCGGAAGAAAAAGATGCCGGGTGCGACCCACCGTAGCCCGGCGCGGTGTGAAGAAGCAGCGGGCGGCGGCAGGGATGCCCAACTGCTGGTCTTAATACTGCCAGAGCCGGTGACAGCCCATGACAGTTCAGGGGGGTGAAGCACGCCGTGGCGTACACCTGCTGTGGGGCAGGCAAGCGGGACCATAGGACCCAACTACCTGAAGTGACTATATTAATCGTACGGGAGCGTATCGTCCCGATGGTCGAATGTTTTCCGTGTCTTGCGAACCGGGAAGGCGGCCGTGCAAGGGTGCTGTCTGAAGCCGGGCCGCCGGATCGATACGGATCAAATGATACACTCCGCATCCGTAATATAGCTGACTTGACTCGTTGCGCCGTCGATGAGAACAAAAGCGGAACAACAGGCGTTACAGCAGATGTTGTCTGCGGGGTGAAACATGGCGGCGGCGGCGGAAAAACAGCGACTTTTGGACCAGCTGCGCGAGACGGTCTCGCAGCTGGAGGGGCGCGGCGTCGGCCTTGACGAATCGGATGCGGGACGATGCTGGACCTTTGGCGCGGCGGACGTGGATGCGCACCTTGGTGGCGGGCTGGCGCTGGACGGCCTGCACGAATGGGGCGTGGGAACGGCGGAGCGCGGCGGCATCGGCCACGGCGCGGCGCTGGCGGGCGTGGTGGCGGGCCTGCTCCAGCGCCTGCCGGGGCA
>NZ_DATBUP010000013.1:0-34482 GCF_036515995.1 Pedomonas sp.
AAGGTTTCGCTCTCTGACCTGCGCGGCGATGCCAAGTGGCCGGAGTATCTCGATTACTGCGACGAGTTCTATTTCGCCGTGCCCGCGGGCTTTCCGCTGGACGACTTTCACACCCCCGCCTTCGCACCGGAGCGGGCGGGACTGATCATCGCCGATCGCTTCGAGGCGGCCGTCCTCCGCCCCGCCCCGGCCCTGCCGCTGAACGCCAGCCGCCGCAAGACCGAGACGCTGCGCTTCGCCCGCCACGCCGCGCACCGCCTGTTCTACCACCTCGACCCCGGTTTCGAGGGGTAAGGCCGAAGCCCGGAGCCTTTTGCTGGTCCCACCTTGTTCGCTGCAAGGTGCTCCACCCTGCTTGAGCGCTGCTCTAACTGACACGGATCCGGTAATTTACCGCCGTGGCGATGAAATCCGACAGCCAGATGGCGATGGCCCGCCCGAGGCCGTGAATCTCTGCCTGATGCAGGCGGTAGAGCATGGCATGGCTGAGCTGGGCGAAGCGCCCCCGGATCGATCGCCCCTTGAACAGGCCGTACCGACCGAGGGTGCCGTAGGCGTTGTAGTTGCTCAGCGACACGAGAGAACCCAGATCCCGGAACTCGAAGGGCGGCAGGCTTCCGCCCTCAAGCCAGCCGGGCAGATGCTTGCTCAGATGGGCCGCCTGCTGCCGGGCGACCTGCGCCGTGGGCGGCAGCGGCCGGTCCGCGCCGGGCGGGATGAAGCTTGCGCAATCCCCCACGGCGAACACCCGGTCATCCACCGTGGTTTGCAGCGTTGGCTTGACCACCAGCTGTCCGGCCCGGGTCTGCTCGAACCCGGCAAGGCCGGCGATGGCGTCGGACGCCTTGACGCCGGCGGCCCATACCCGCAGGCGCGCATCGATGCGACCGCCATTGGCGAGCAGAAAGCCGTCCGCATCCGCACCGGAAACCTGCGTGCCGGTCAGCACCTCGATGCCGAGGTCCCGCATCTGCTGCGTGGCGGCCTGCGAGATGTCTTCCGGAAAGCTGGGAAGGATACGTGGCCCGCTTTCGATGAGCGTCAGTCGCAGCCGGGGCAGCAGGCCCTCCACGCCGTAGCTGTCTGCGATCTCGAGCAGCTGGCTGATCTCGGTGGCAAGCTCCACGCCCGTCGCGCCGCCGCCGACAATGGCGATGGTAAGGGGGTGGCCCTCGCTGGCCGTGCGCAGCATGCCCTCGTAGAGCCTGTCGTTGAAGTTTTCCGCCTGCACCAGATCGTCGATGAAGAAGCAGTGGTCGATGACGCCCGGCGTGGCGAAATCATTGGCCTTGCTGCCCGCAGCGAGGATAAGGCAATCGAACCGGATGCGCCGCTGGCTGACCAGAATCTCCCCGTCCGAGGCGATGATGGGCTCTACCGTGATCGTCTGCGCGGCCCGATCCACCGCGCCCAGACTTCCCGGCAGAAAGCGGAACCCTGACCGCGCGGCATGAGGAATGAAAGGAATGCGCTGCTGATAGGCGTTGGCCGTTCCCGCAGCGAAGGTGTGGAGCATGGGCTTCCACACATGGGCAAAGCTGCGATCGATCAGGATGATGTCCGCCTTGCCCTTGCGGCCGTAACGACGGCCCAGCTTCGTCGCCAGAGCCAGTCCGGCAACCCCGCCGCCGACGATCACGATTGATTTCACGGGCGCTTACTCCACTGCTGGCCTCAGCATCCCGAACGCAGACCCATCGGCATCTATCCCGGCGAACCGGAAACGATGGCCGGGCCGGCGGATAACCGTTCTGCGCGGCGGCCCTCCGTGGAGCCCTGCCTTACACTCCCAGCAGTTCCCTGCCGCCGCGATTGTCGAGCACATGGCTGAGGGCGGAGAGGATCTGGACGTCTTCGGGCTGGGCGTTGCGGCGCAGCTGCTCCATGGCGTCCTGCAACGGCATGGGGCTGCGGAAGGCGCGGGGGCTGACCATGCCGACCAGCGCATTGGCCAGCCGCAGCACGCGCGACAGCTCGGGCGGCTCCGGCGCTTCCACGCCCGCGATGGTCTCCGAAACCGGGCCGTCGAACGGCACGTTGGCAAGGATGCCGGCGCTCTGGGCCATGGCCGCGCGCACGATGGCCCGCTCCTCCTCCGTCAGCGGTCCCTGCTTCAGCAGGATGTGACGCGGCACCATGATCTTGCCGAGGTTCATCAGTTGGCCCGCAAGCCGCACCGTCTCCACTTCGCCCGACTGCATGCCCAGTTCGGCGGCGGTGGCGGCGGCGATGCCGGAGACCTTCTCGGAATGGTGGCGGCTGCCGGGGTCGCGCGCGTCGATGAGGCCGGTCAGCGCCAGCACCAGTGCCTTCATGTTGGCCTCGCGCCGGGCCCGTTCGGCCAGCAGGTCAGTGATGTCATTGGCGACCAGCAGCGTATCGCCATCCGGCAGGGTGACGGCTTCCACCTGATGGCGGCGCTCGTTGCCGTGAGGATCGCGCAGGCTGACCAGCGCCTCGGCCACATCCGTGCTGCCTGCCGCAGCGATGAGGGCCGAAATGTCAGCCTCTGCCGGGCCGAACAGCTTGGCCAGCGGCACGCCGTGCATGTCTTCCCCGCCCTCCAGCCAGTCTCTGAGGCGCGCGTTGGAGAAGCGAAGCAGGCCGTTCTTGTCAACGACGCCGATCAGGGTCGGCTGACGGTCGGCGATGGTCGCCATGAAGGCGTGCAGTTGCGCCTCGCGCTCCGCCGTCTGCCGGGCCTCCCGCGCGGACTGGGCCGCGCGCTGCGACGCGCCGTGCCGCCAGGCCAGCAGGATGAGCGCGGTGACGAACGCCACGAGGCCGAGCAGGCTGAGCAGCCGCAGACGCCACTGGGTGTTGATGGGCTCGAGCCCTTCGGCGGCATCCACCACCCGCACCACGTGCAAGGGCGTGCCCGGCACCGGCTGGACCATGACCAGCGCGTTGCCGTAGGTGTGCAGCCGCCCGGGCGCGGCGGCGAATTCGGCAAGCTGGGCCGGAGCCGGGAGCCGGTCGGCATCACCGACGAGGATGGCGCCTTTAAGAATGAGGCCGGCCCGGGCCGAGGCGAAGCGCTCGGTTGGCGTGACCAGTGCGGGCTGGGCGTTCTCCAGCGCGCGAACGCCATAGACATAGGCGACCGGCATGCCGCCCTGCGGATCAGGCACCGGGGTCAGCAGTGCCAGCACTGGCTGGTTCTGGAGCCTAAGGTCGTAATCGATCACCGTGCCCTTGGCGGCATCGGCGATGTAGGCGCGCGGATCCGGCAGGGGGCCGCCGTACATGGCGATGGAGCGCCCCTCGGGCGAGAGAACCGCAAGGCCCGGCGAGGGCGGCAGGTCCACGTTGGCGCGCAGCTGCGGCATGCCGTGGGCGAAGCCGGTTTGCGCTGCCGTCGTTTCCAGAAGGCGGCCAAGATATTGCGCCTGGCCCTGCTGAATGGCCCCGGCCTGACTGCCCATTGAATAGATTGCGACAGCCGGATTGGATGCAAGGCGTTCCATAAGGACGCGCTGATCGCTCAGCCAGCCGCTCACAGCCTGGGCACGGCCACTGGCGACCAGCGCCATTTCCTGTTCGAGCAGTTCCTCGGCCCTCTCGCGGTCGCGATTGGCCACCACAAAGGCAAGGATGAGGCCCAGTATGAAAAAGAGACCAACCCCTGCCAGCCAGACCCAAACCTGACCTTTGAGAGTGCCGTTGTCGCTATTCAGCTTCGATATTGCCACGCCCCGCCTCCCGAATGTTGACGGAGTATAAACCACTTTGCTCAATGAACGGAACCATGCGTAAGTTCATTCTCGCCGCCCTGTTGCTGGTGGCTGCTCCGGTGCAAGCCGCTGCGGCCCCTGCGGGTATTTTCGGCACGAATGAAACGCGCCACTCCACCATCGGGACGTTCCGAAAGTGGACGGACATGCTGACGCGCAACACCGGGGCCAACGGGGCCGCCATGGCTAGAACGCCTGCGCCCTCCGGCGGACGCCTCGCCCAGAGCGGACGGTGCATTCCCGATTCGTCCGTGGGATGCAGCCGCCCCACCTGGCCGAAGCTGATCGAGAGCCTGCGCGGCCTCGACCGCCGCGCGCAGATTGAAACCGCCAACCGCGAGCTGAACCGAATCCCTTACGTGCTCGATCAGGAGAACTGGGGTGTTTCGGACTACTGGGCGACGGTGGACGAATTCCTCGAGCACGACGGCGACTGCGAGGACTACGCCATCGCCAAGTACATGGCGCTGAAGGCTGTGGGGTTCCCGCCGGGCGACATGCGCATCGTGGTGCTGCAGGACCTCAACCTCGGCATCCCCCACGCCATTCTGGCCGTGCGCCATGGGGAGCAGTGGCTGATTCTGGACAACCAGATCAAGGAAGTGATGCCCGACAAGGCGATTGTGCACTACCGTCCGATCTACTCCATCAACGAGCAGAGCTGGTGGCTGCATCAGGAGCGCAACTGACCGGGCTGCGCCCCCGTTTATACATAAACGACAGGCGTGATTACTTCGGCGAGCGCTTGGAGAGGATGCGCTGAAGGGTGCGGCGGTGCATCTTCAGCCGCCGGGCGGTTTCCGAGACGTTGCGGCCGCACAGTTCATAGACCCGCTGGATATGCTCCCACCGCACGCGGTCTGCCGACATGGGCTCCTCCGGCGGCTGCGGGCGCTCCCCCTCTTCCGCCAGCAGCGCCTTGACGATGTCATCGGGATCGGCGGGCTTGGCGAGGTAATCGACCGCGCCGGTCTTCACCGCGGCCACCGCCGTTGCAAGGTTGCCATAGCCGGTCAGGATGATGGCGCGGATGTCCGGGCGGAGCTGGCGCAGGTCCGAGACCACATCCAGGCCGTTGCCGTCTTCCAGCCGCATGTCCACCACCGCGAAGGCGGGCTTGAGCTGGGCCGCCAGCTTGCGGGCCTCGGCAACGCCGGAGGCCATGTTGACCGCGAAGCCCCGGCGCTCCAGCGTGACCGCCAGCCGCTGCCGGAAAGCCGCGTCGTCATCCACCAGCAGCAGCGTCATGTCATCGTTGGAAACCGAAGTCATGGTCTGATCTCCTCTGCGCTAAATGTGCGTCGCGGCCAGCAGATGTCCACCTGAGCTCCGCCTTCGTCGCGGTTGGTGAAGCTGAGCGTCGCGCCGGTGCGCTCCAGCAGGGTCGTTGCAATGAAAATGCCGAGGCCCGTGCCGCCCGAGCCGGATTGGGACGGGCCGAGGTAGGGCTCGCCAAGGCGCGGCAGCAGAACGGGGTCGAAGCCTTCGCCGTCATCCCAGATGCGCAGGCACACGAGATCGCGGTCTTCCGTGATCTCCGCCGCCACCAGCGTGCCCGCGTGGCGCACGGCGTTGGACACGAGGTTGGCAAGGCCGTGCATCAGCTCGGGCGAGCGGGCGACCGTCAGTGGCCGCGCGTCCTTGGTCTTGTTGGTGAAGCTGACCGAAAGATCGATGTTCCGACCCTCGAACGGCTGGAACACCTCATGCATCAGGGTGTCGAGCGGCAGGGCCGGGAACGGCTGCTCCGCCTCCGCGCGGCGGGCGATGCCCACCAGGATCTCGCGGCAGCGAGCCGCCTCGTCCCGCAGCAGGCGGATGTCGGAGCCGAAATCGGGATCGTTGCCGAGCTGGTCGTCAAGCTCCCGCGCGATGAGGGTGATGGTGCCGAGCGGCCCGCCCAGCTCGTGCGCGGCCGCCGCCGCCAGCGAGCCGAGGGCCGACATCTTCTGCTCCCGCGCCAGCGCGGTCTGCGTCGCCACCAGCGCCAGCTGCCGCCGCCGCCCTTCGGCGGAGACCTGCCACGCATAGGCCGCCAGGAACGCCATGCCGAGCACCAGCGCCACCCACTGGCCGACGCGGTAACCCACCGGCAGCGTCAGCGCCTCGCCTGGCCACGGCAGCGGCAGGTGAGAGACGGACAGCGCCGAGAGACAGGCCGTTGCCAGCAGGAACAGGAAGACGGTGTTCCGCAGCGACAGCAGCGTCGCCGAGATGGTGACCGGCACCAGAATGAGCATGGAGAACGGGTTGATGAGCCCGCCGGTCAGGTACAGCAGCACCGCAAGCTGGAGCAGGTCGAACGCCAGATGGATGGTGGCTTCGCGCCCGGTGAGGTACGCCTTGGCCGGGTGCAGCAGCATGGAGCCGATGTTGACGGCAACCGAGGCCGCCAGCGCCGCAAGGATGGGCCAGACCGGCAGCGGGTACTGGAGCACCAGCCCGACGATCACGAGAGTCACGAGCTGACCGATGATGGCGATCCAGCGGATCGTCAGCAAGGTGCGCACTCTCACGCCCGGCAACCCCAGAACCAAAGGCCCTGTTGCCGCCTCACTCTGGTCTCTGTCCCGCGTCACGGCTCCGCCATACGCCATGTCAGCCTACTTTCTAAACGTGTAACTACATGAGAATGGGGCAAGGTTTTACTCGTAACGCCCCCGTTGCGACGTTTAGCCTCTCCTGTGGCGGACCCGCGCGCGGCAGGCGGGCGTCAGTCTGCCTTCGGCGGCGCCTTGAGTAGACGCAGGATGGACCCGGCGCGACGATCCCGCTCAGCGTAGTCGAGCGCGGAGTAGCCGGTCACGTGGTCGGTGAGGTCAGGCTTGGCCCCGGCCGTCATCAACACGCGCACCGACGGGGTGTTCAGTGCCTGCACGGCCTTGATCAGCGGCGTCTCGCCCGCGCGGTTGCGGCGGTTCACGTCCGCCTTGCCGGAGACCAGAGCGCTGACGCCGTCCGTGAAGCCCTGCGCCGCGGCAAGGATGAGCGGCGTGTTGCCGTTGCGGTCTTCCACGTTGGGATTCGCGCCCTTGCCGAGCAGGAAGTTGATCCACGTCACGTCCCGGCGCTTCACGACCATGTGCAGCGCGCTCTCGCCGGTGTCGGGGTCGCGGTAGTCCACAATCGCTGCGCCCGGTTCGGACAGCAGGGTGTTGGCCTTGTAGAGATCCTTGTCCTTCACGGACTTGATGAACTGGTAGGCCGGACCGCCAATATCGGCCGACGCCGGAACGGTCATGGCGGCAACGCCCAGCACAACAGCAGCAATCGCCGGAATCAGGCGTCCCATCGCACGCGTCATTTTTTCCTCTCCGTGAGTTCCATGAATTTTATATATCGGCAGGAGACAGCAGGGTACACCCCCAGCCGGACCAACTCACCCCATCCGGCTGAAGACGAGGCGGCATGACGAACAAGCGTTCCCTTTCCTACACCACGATCATCGTCGTGCTTCTTGGGCTTTGCATCGCCGGCGGCGTTCTCGTGTGGCAGACCTGGCGGGCCTCGCAGACTGCCGACAACGGCCGCGTGCCGATCGGCGGGCCGTTCACGCTGGTGAACCAGGACGGCCAGACCGTGACCGAGAAGAGCTGGCCGGGCCAGCACCTGCTGGTCTACTTCGGCTATACCTATTGCCCTGACGTGTGTCCGGGTGACCTTCAGACGCTCTCGCTTGCGCTGGAGCAGCTGGAGAAGGACAATCCCAAGGCGGCGGCCAAGGTACAGCCGCTGTTCATCACCATCGACCCCGAGCGGGACACGGTATCGGCGATCAAGGAATATGTGGGCCTGTTCCACCCGCGCCTCATCGGCCTGACCGGCACCCCGGCGCAGGTGGATGCAGCCAAGAAGTCCTACCGCGTCTATGCCGTGAAGCGAGAGGACGAGAGCGCGAGCGATTACCTGATGGATCACACGGCGCTGGTTTACCTCATCAGCCCCGAGGGCGAGTATGAGGCGCACTTCACCTCGAACACCGCCCCTGACGTGATGGCCAAGCGGATCGGCGAACTGGTTGAATGAAAGCTGACCTCCCCTTCTGGAAGCGCAAGACGCTTGAGACCATGACCCCGGACGAGTGGGAGTCGCTGTGCGACGGCTGCGCCAAGTGCTGCCTGCACAAGCTGGAGTACGAGGACACCGGCGAGATCGCCCACACCAACGTGGCCTGCCGCCTGCTCGACCTCGAGACCGCCCGGTGCAGCAACTACGCCAAGCGCAAGCGGCTGGTGCCTGACTGCCTCAAGCTGACGGCGAAGGATGTGCGGCGGCTGCCATGGCTGCCCGCCACCTGCGCCTACCGGCTTGTGGCCGAGGGCAAGGACCTGCCCGAGTGGCACCCGCTGCTGACGGGCGACCCCATGTCCACGGTCAAGAGCGGCGCATCCATTTGCGGCTGGACCGTCTCGGAGCGGTTCGCCGGGCCTCTGGAAGACCATATCCTCGACGAGGAACCGTGACCGTCGAACGCCGCGAGCTGACCATCGGCGGCCGTACCGTTCCGCTGGAAATCCACCGGATGCCGCGGGCCCGCCGCATCACCCTCACCTCGCTTCCCACCAAGGGCGTATTCCGCCTCAGCCTGCCGCGCCGCGTGTCGCTGGCCAGCGGGCTGGCGTTCGTGAACGAGCGGGAGGCGTGGATTGCCGACGTGCTGACCCGCTGGCCGAGCGATGAGACCGTGGGCCACGGCAGCCGCGTGCCGTTCAATGGCGAGGATCTACTGGTCGAGTGGGAGCCCAAGGCCGGACGGCGCGCCGTGCGGGTGGGCAACCGGCTGATCGTGGGCGGGCCGGAGGAGCACATCGCCGCCCGCGTGCAGCGCTTCCTGAAGGACGAGGCGCTGAAGGACCTGACCGAGCGCACGGTGCGCCTTGCCACCGCGCACCAGCTCAAGGTGACGGCCGTCACCATCGGCGACCCGAGCGCACGCTGGGGCAGCTGCTCCTATCAGGGGCGCATCCGCTTTTCGTGGCGGCTGATCTGCGCGCCCGAATTCGTGCGCCAGTATGTGGTGGCGCACGAGGTGGCCCACCTGCGCCACATGAACCACAGCGCGGACTTCTGGGCTTGCAACGCCGAGCTCTACGGCGGGCCGGTGACGCCGCCCCGCGCATGGCTGCGCGAGAACGGCGCGAAGTTACATCGGATTGGGGTTTGAGCCCGCCGCCGCGCCCGCCGCCGCATTACCCTCCAGCACACCCTCAAGCCAGGCGTCGTCCAGACGCGGCGGTGCCGCCGGCTGGCGGGACGCGGCCTGCACGTCTCCCGTCGCATCGGCCGGACCGCCGACGACCTGGCCATCCGGCAGGATGTAGCCTTCCTCATCCCCGGCCACGGCCAGCTCATCCGCCGAGATCAGGCCGTAGGCTTCATCGTCCGGCTCGCTGCCGTCCATGCCGGTGGCATCCACGAACAGCGGCTGCACCGGCAAGCCCTTGGTCGCCTCCCGCATGAAGTCGGCCCACGCCAGCGTCGGCGCGGCGCCGCCGGCCAGACCGCGTACGGCCTTGTTGTCGTCGCGACCCATCCAGACGCCTGCCGTCAGGTCCGCCGTGAAGCCGAGGAACCAGCCGTCGCGGTTGGACTGGGTGGTGCCGGTCTTGCCCGCTGCCGGGCGGCCGATGTCGGCGCGCCGCGCGGTGCCGGAGACCACGGCGGACTGGAGCATGCGGGTCATGTCCGCCGCCACATCGGGCGGGACAAGCTCACGCGGGGAGTCGGGCTGGTACTGGTAGAGCACCTTGCCCTTCATGGTCTTGACCGTGCGGATGCCGTAGGGCCGCACTTCCGTGCCGCCCCGCGCCACGGCGGCAAAGGCCGACGTCAGGTCGATGGCGCGCACTTCCGAAGTGCCCAGCGCCATGGCGGGCGTGGTCGCCACCGGCGTCGTGATGCCGAAGCGGCGGGCAACGCTGGCCACCCGATCGAAACCGGCTTCCTGTGCCACGCGCACGGCCACGGTGTTGATGGAGAGCGCGAACGCCTGCTCGACGGAGACCGGGCCCCGGAAGGTGCGGGTGGAGTTGGAGGGCGACCAGCCGTTGATGGTGATCGGCTCGTCCACGTAGATGTCCTGCGGGCGAACGCCCGCCTCCAGACCGGCCAGATAGACGAACAGCTTGAACGCCGAGCCCGGCTGACGCCGCGCGACGGTGGCGCGGTTATAGGTGCTCGATACGTAATCGAGGCCGCCCAGCATGGCCCGCACCGCGCCGTCATGGCTGAGGGCGACGAGCGAGCCCTGAAGGCCCTGCGGCGTGTGGGCCGTCAGCGCCTTTTCCGCCGCGCGCTGCATGGCCGGATCAAGCGTCGTCTCGATCTCCAGCGGCTCGACGGCTTCGTCGGTGATGCTGTCGAGCTGCTCCAGCACCCAGTCGGTGAAGTAGCGCACGCTGTTCTGGCGCGGCTGGCGGGCGAACTGAACCCGGTCGAGGTCGATCTTCTCGGCCTGCTGGCTGGCAACCGCACCCGTCTCCACCATGGCGGCGAGCACGATCTCGGCGCGGTCGCGCGCCTTCTCCGGATCGGACGAGGGCGCATAGCGGGTCGGGGCCTTCACCAGACCGGCGATGATGGTGGCCTCGGGCAGGCTGAGGGTGCGGGCCGAATGGCCGAAGAACTTGCGGGACGCGGCATCGACGCCGTACGCGCCGCCGCCGAAGTAGACGCGGTTGAGGTACAGCTCGAGGATCTGGTCCTTGCTGAAGCGCGACTCGAGCGCCAGCGCCAGGATCAGCTCGCGCCCCTTGCGGGCGTAGGACCGCTCGGACGTCAAGAACAGGTTCTTGGCAACCTGCTGCGTGATGGTGGAGCCGCCCTGCACGTTGGCCCCGGCCTTCAGGTTGCGCAGGGCCGCGCGGGTGATGCCCTTGGGGTCGATGCCCGAGTGGCTGTAGAAGCGGCGGTCCTCGATCGAGACCATGGCGGCCTTGATGGTATCCGGCAGCTCCTGCGTGGTCAGCCACTCGCCGTAAGACGGGCCGATGGTGACGATCGTGGAGCCGTCCATGCCCTTGATGACGATCATCTGACCGCGCGGCTGGGTTTTCAGCTCCTCGTACGTCGGCAGGGACTGGATGGCCAGGCCGACTGCGGCGGCAACACCCAATACAACCAGAAGTACGCCACCGACGATCAGCGCGACGAAGGTCTTGAGGACCCCTTTTCCGCCCTGCTTCGAGGATGACTGCGGACGCCCGGCAGGACGCTGGGAAGACTTGTTTCTGCTCATTGGATACAACCGCTACCGTGCCTCGATGCTATCGGCAAGATGAGCCACCCCAAATTGCGGCACCGCGCAGCATCGCCATGTCACGGCGGCGCTGAACCGGCAATTAATTATTCCGCTCGCATTACTCCAAAACCCAAATTACCGGCAAGTATTGGTACGCGGGCAACGATGCGATCTCGACAGTAACCGACCGTTCGGTTATGATATATTCAGCTCAAGACTCTCGGCAATGCAGGAGCACCAGCGCCCATGGCCCGCCCGATCGTGAAGGATGCCGCCGCCCGCAACAGCACCATTGTGGAGGGGCTGATCAACGTATTCAAACACAAGGGATACGATGGCGCGTCGCTGTCTGATCTTGCCGCCGCCACGGGCATTGCCAAGGCCAGCCTCTACCACCGCTACCCCGGCGGCAAGCCGGAGCTGGGCCGCACCGCCCTCGCCGAGGCCGGGCGCAACTTCGCCCTGCTGATTCTCAAGCCGCTCCAGACCAGCAAGCCTGCGGCCGAGCGGCTGGCGGCCATGCTGGACGGTGTCGGCGCCTTCTATGGCACCGAATCCCCCGCCTGCCTGATGAACACGCTGACTCTGGGCGATGCCCTGCCGCTGTTCGGGAAGGACATTCGCAACACCCACAATGCCTGGCAGAAGCTGATCGCCCGCGCGCTGGAAGAGCTCGGCCGCACCGAGGCGCAGGCGACGGACGAGGCGGACGACATGATCGCCCGCATTCAGGGCGCGCTGGTGCTGACCCGCCTCAGCGACCGCACCAACAGCCTCAGCGCCATGCTGGACCGCATCCGCGCCAGCCTCGGGCTTGGGGCATCGTCGGGAACATCCTAGCGCGACGGGCCGCTGATACCTTTGTGGGTGCAAGCGGCAAGGGAAGGCCGGGATGGCGAAGTCACGGGAAGTCATGTGGCGTCGGACAGCGGACGATGCCAGCTTCGAGCATTGCAAGGTTCGGGAAGAGCCGGAAGGCTACCGACTTTCGGGAACGGTTCTCATCGCGGAGGATGGCATACCGCTGCACGTCCGCTACAACGTGGCCTGCGACAGGCACTGGCAGACCCGACAGGTTCATGTCGAGCAGACCTGGGGCGGCAAGCGGTCAGCGCTCCAGCTCGAGCATGATGGTCTGGGCGGCTGGCGGCTCAACGGCAAGGATGCGCCCCATCTGGCCGGATGCACCGACGTGGATCTGGGCGTTAGCCCCTCCACCAACGCCCTGCCGATCAACCGGCTGAAGCTGCCTGTCGGTGCCACCGCCGAGATCCGCGCCGCGTGGATGCTCTTTCCCGCCCTCGACATCGTTGCCGCAGGCCAGTCCTACGAGCGGCTGGCGGCCAACCAGTACCGTTACCGCTCCGTCGGCACTGAATTCGAGGCCCTTCTCGACGTGGACGACGACGGCCTGCCGATCACCTACGCCGATCTTTGGGAACGAGTGGCCGAAAGCACGGCAACGACGGACCAGTTTCCTCCGGTCAGGCGCGCTTCAGAGTCGCCACGGCAACCGGGTGGTTGAAGCCGGGTTTTGCCTGAAGCGCTGTACCTGACTCTGGGGTTAAGCTGCTCTACTGAACCGACAGGCCGCCATCCACCGCCATGGCGTGGCCGGTGACGAACCCGGCCTGATCGGACGCCAGCCACAGGATGGCCGCCGAGATGTCTTCCGGCTGGCCCATGCGGCCGATGGGGTGGGCGGCATCCACAATCGCGCGCACCTCGGGCGATGACAGGTTGCCCGCCAGAATGGGCGTATCGACCGCCGCCGGGCACACCGCGTTCACCCGGATGCCGCGCTTGCCATATTGCAGCGCCGAGGCGCGGGTCAGGCCGACAACCGCATGCTTGCTGGCGGTGTAGCAGGGCTTGTACCCAACACCGATCAGCCCGGCCATGCTGGCGACGTTGGCGATGGACCCGCCCCCGCCCTGCGCCAGCATCTGCTCGATCTCATGCTTCATGCACAGGAACACGCCCTCGAGGTTGACCGCCATCACCTTGGCGAACACGCCCTCGTCCCATTCCGCCTCGGGCGAGACCTCGGGGTCGATGCCCGCGTTGTTGACGGCAATGTCCAGCCGCCCGAACGCGCGGGCCGCCTCGGCCACCATGGCCTTCACGTCCGCCGACTTGCTGACGTCCCCGCGCACGAACACGGCTTCCCCGCCTTTGGCGCGGATGTCCTCCACCGTCCGGCTGCCCGCCTCCGTGATGTCGGACACCAGAACCTTCGCGCCCTGCGCCGCAAAGGCCAGCGCGGTCTCCCGGCCGATACCGCTGCCCGCGCCGGTGACCAGAACCGATTTTCCCCCAAAACTCATCGTCATACCTTCCTCTGTATGCTTGTTTATTCCGGCGAGCGGCCGGCCTTCACGGCGGCCAGCGCCTCTTCCCCGTAGATCAGGCCGACCATGGCGGTGAGGTCCGGGTTGCGGCGCAGTTCATGCCCGCCATCGACCGCGAAGCTCTGTCCCGTGACCCAGCCGGACTCCGGCCCGGCGAGGAAGCGCACGCCCGCCGCGATGTCCGCCGGATCGCCGCCCCGGCCGAGGGGGATCTGCTCCAGAAATGCGCCGATGACGTCCGGCGCGTCGAACATCTGCCCGGTGGCCTCGGTGCGGGTCATGCCCGGCCGGACGGCGTTCACGCGGATGTTGGCGCTGGAGAGTTCGTCAGCCGCGGTGCGGATCAGCGCCTCGAGCCCGGCCTTGCCGGTGCAGTAGGCGGAGAGCCACGGGAACGCCGTCACCCCGGCCGTGGACGAGATGCAGACGATGGAGCCGCCCTGCGTCATCAGCGGCGCGCCGTAGCGCATGACGAGGAAAGCGCTGATGATGTTGTTGTCCAGCTCGGCGCGGAAGCTGTCGGCATCGTGCATCAGCAGCGGCTTGAAGCCGCCGCCGCCCACCGCCGGAACCAGAATGTCGAGACGGCCCGCAATGGCGTGGGCGCGTGCCAGCCCCGCCTGCACGTCTTCGGTGCTGAGGGCATCGCCCGCGTGAATCTCCACCCGGCCATCCGGCACGGCTTCCAGCAAACGGCGGCGGGTATCCTCCAGCGCGGCCTGCCGCCGCCCCATGATGAGAACGGACGCGCCGTCCCGCAGCAGGCTTTCCGCCACGGCGGACCCGATGCCGCCGCTGCCGCCCGTGACGAACGCGACCTTTCCTGCCAGAGCCTTGCTCATGCCGCGCCTCCCAGCCCGAGGGTGACGGGGCGGTATTCGCTCCAGTCCACCACCAGCTCGCGGCGGGCAAGCCGCCACGCGCCGCCCTGCTTCCTGAGCGTGTCCTGATAGCGGATGGCCCAGACATAGGCTGTGTGGCCCTGCGCCTCCGCTTCCGCCTCCCCTTCCGGATGCAGGATGTGGCTGGCGGTGCAGTAGGTCTCGCCCCGCGCTTCGTCCCCCTCGACCGTCAGCGTCTGGTTGTGGACCACGTGCTGGGTCATCAGGAACATCTGGCGCAGCATGGCCGGGCTCTGGCGGGCCTGCTCCAGCCCCTGCATGGTGAAGCCCGGTCCCACGACGACGATATCCTCGCTCAGAATGTCATCGAGCAGTTCCGGCTCGTTGCGGTCCATCGCTCTGGCGTACACGGCGGCGATGCGGCGAAACGCCTGCTCCGCTTCGATCCACCCCGGCGTTGCTCCGTTTGGCATGGCTTTCTCCCCTTTGTTTTTCTCCGAGGTCTTGTGCCCGGATACAAAGAGGGGGCGCAGTTGCCTGCACCCCCCGGTTCCTGCTCAGTTCGCGCTGCCGAACTGGGCGGCAATCTCGTTCACCGCGCGGGTAATGTCGTTGCGCCGGTATCCCAGCAGCGCCGTCTCGGCCGGGTCCGGCTCGTAGGAGACCGTGTTGCCGCGGCCGGTGTAGATCGCGCCGTCCGGCAGCATCGGGTGCTCCTGATCGAGCGAGGGCACCTCGGCGTCGTTGCCGACGGCGCGGAAGAACAGTTCGAAATACTTGGCGAAGCTCAGGTTCTCATCGCCCACCAGATAGACCTTGCCGTTCTCGCCGCGCTCAAGCGCGCCGTTGATCGCCTCGGCCAGGGACTGGGTGGAGATGAAGTTGGTGCCGCCGGCCGGGCCGAACGGCGGAATGCCCAGCTTGCCCTCGGCATACTGCACGTAGGCCTCGAACATCGGCAGGCTCATGCCCGGCACGGTGCCGACGACGAAGGGCGCATCAAGGCTGCACACATGGAAGCTGTCGTCCGCCAGCGCGGTGATGCCGTCCGTCGCATCCTTGCGGGAGCGGATGTAGCCGTTGGTGGCGATCAGCTCCGGCGCGATGTGCGGATAGAAGCTGCCGACGTGAATGAAGTGCTTCACCCCGGCGTCCTTGGCTTCCTTGGCGAAGCGCGGCACGGCGATGGAGTTGGCCTTCTCACAGTGGGCATAGAAGTCCGACGGGTCGGAGCCGGCCGGCATGTGGCGGATGTCGTTGCCTGCCGCGAACACGATGGCCTCGAACGGAGCCAGCTGGTCCCGGGTGAAGGTGCCCTCCACATAGTCGCCCGCAATGAACGGCAGGTCCGCCAGCGGCGTCGTTGCCTGCGGCGGACGGCGACCGGAGATGGTCACGTCGTGACCCTGTTCCTTCAGATAAAGCGCTGCATGGCCACCGATCATGCCCGTGCCGCCGACGACGAGAATCTTCATCGGATAACTCTCCTGTACGTGTGTGAAAGGGGCCCGCCGTGAAGGGGCGGACCCTCAAGTGTCAGAAATTGAAGCCGTTGCCGGTGACGACCGGCACGTTGGTCCACATGCCCTTGGGATCGCGGTACCAGCCCGCCGCCGCCAGCGCGCCGCCGTCCACGTTGACCGTGGTGCCGGTGATCCAGCCCGCGAGATCTGAGGCGAGGAACAGCGCCGTGCCCGCCATGTCTTCCGGCGTGCCGAAGCGGCCCAGCGGAATCCAGCGCGGCGTGTGGTGCTTGTGCTCGTCCGCGATCATGGCGTGGACAGGCACCTGCGGCGTCTCGGTCGTCTCCGGGGCGATGGCATTGACGCGGATGCCCTCCGGCCCCAGCTCCAGCGCCAGCGAGCGGGTGAAGCCGGTGATGCCGTGCTTCATCGCCGAATAGACCACGGTGTTGGGGATGCCGCGGAACGCCTCGATGGAGGAGACGGAGATGATGCTGCCGCCCGGTCCGCGCTTGCGCAGCAGCGGAATGGCCGCGCGGCTGACGAGCATGACCGACTTGAGGTTGACCGCGTAGACCTGATCAATGTCCTCATCAGTATAGAATTCGAACGGCTTGATGATGCCGAGGAAGTCACCGACGTTGTTGACGACCACATCCAGCCCGCCGAAGCGCTCGTCCACCGCCTGAAACAGCGCATCGACCGCCGCGCGGTCGCAGACGTCCGTCACGGAGACGAGGTTCTGAACGCCTGCGCCGTCAAGCGCCGAGCGCACGTCCTTCGCCCGCTCCTCGCTGATTTCCGCAACCACCACCGATGCCCCGGCGCGGCCGAACGCCTCTGCCGTCGCGCGGCCGATGCCTGCGCCGCCGCCGGTGACGAGAACAACTTTTCCAGTAAAATCGATCACGTTCGTTCCTCCCTGTGCAAACGCTATTCAGGGTGGTAACCGTTGGCAAGAAGGCACGATTTTGGCACAAGGTTACCAAATGGAAACCACCTTGAACGCCGGCACCGGCACCAGCGCGGCCTACCATCCGCTCACCCTCGAGATCATGGATCTGGTGGGAGACAAGTGGACCCTGCTGATCACCTACACGCTGGGCGAAGGCCCGCAGCGCTTCGCCGAACTGAAGCGCCGCGCCAACCCCATCAGCGCCAAGATGCTGACCCAGACCCTGCGCGGGCTGGAGTGCTACGGCATGGTCAGCCGCACGGTCGCCCCCACCTCGCCGCCCAGCGTGGAATATGCCCTGACGCCGCTGGGAGAGAGCTTCCTGAAGGCCGCCAGCGTCATCTGCGCGTGGACCCGGGACAATATGGACGAGTTGGCCGCCGCCCGCCGTTTCTACACCATGGCCGAAGCGGCGGAATGAACTGACCCATCTGCCACCGGGAACCCCCGTGCCCGGGCCGGGTTCTGCCCTTGCGCGTCACCGGCAGCCAAGGGTTCCGCCATGCCCGCTTTCAAACGTTTTCCCATCCGCACGTTGACGGCCTCGATCAAGGCGTGCGCCGTTCTTGCCGCCGTGTGCGGGGCGATGCCGGCAGAGGCCCAGAGCCCCGGCCAGCAGCAGGCTCCAGCCGCACGACAAAGCGCTCTTCCCGCGCCTTCCAAGGCGCTGCTCACCGAGCTTGAGGGCATCTACAAGGATATTCACGCCAACCCCGAACTGCCGATGCAGGAGCGCCGCACCGCGGGCATTGCGGCCAAATGGCTGCGCAAGCAGGGCTATGAGGTCTCGGAGGGCATTGGCGGCACGGGCGTCGTGGGCGTGCTGCGCAATGGTACGGGCCCAACGGTGCTGCTGCGCGCCGACATGGATGCGCTGCCTATGCAGGAGAATACCGGCCTGCCCTATGCCAGCAAGAAGACCGTTACCGATCAGGACGGCCAGCAGACCCCGGTGGCCCACTCCTGCGGGCATGACATGCACGTGACCTGGCTGATGGGCGTGACGCGCATGCTGGCCGAGAACAAGGACCGCTGGAGCGGCACGGTTCTGGCCGTGTTCCAGCCCGCCGAGGAAACCGGCGAAGGCGCCCAGGCCATGGTGGACGCCGGGATGGTCAAGCGCTTCCCCAAGCCGGACATCGTGCTGGGCCAGCACGTCCTGCCCCTGCCTGCGGGCAAGGTGGGCGCGCGTGTCGGCGTCATGCTCTCCATGTCGGACAACATGGAAGTGCGCCTGTTCGGGCGCGGCGGGCATGGCTCGGCCCCCGAGACCACCATCGATCCGGTGGTGATGGCCGCGGCCACGGTCATGCGCCTGCAAACCGTGATCTCCCGCGAGATCGCCATGGCCGACAACGCCGCCGTGACCGTGGGCGCGCTGCTGGCCGGCAGTAGCGGCAACATCATCCCCGACGATGCGCTGCTCCGGCTTAACATCCGCACTTATGACGATCAGGTGCGGGAAACCGTGCTGGCGGCGGTCAGGCGCATCGTCAATGCCGAGGCTGAGGCGTCCGGCGCGCAAAAGCCGCCCGCCTTCACCATGCAGGGCCACTTCCCCCTGACGGTGAACGACGAACAGGCAACGCTGAAGATCATCGATGCCTTCAAGGGCCACTTCGGCGCGGACCGGCTGCAGGAAATCTCCCCCGCCTCCGCCAGCGAGGATTTCACCGTGTTCGCCCGCGCATGGGGCGTGCCGTCCGTCTACTGGGCCGTCGGCGGCGTCGATCCGCAGACCTACGCGCAGGCGCAGGCCGCCGGCCGCCTGACCGATATCCCCTCCAACCACTCGCCCCAGTTTGCGCCGGTCATCACCCCCACCCTGCAAGTCGGCATCGAGGCCATGCTGGCCGCCGCCGGGGTGTGGCTGGCTCGCTGATCCTGCTGAGGTTTTTGGATTTATCGCAGAGGGGTTCGGGCCGTGCGCGGCATCACCGTACAGCCCTTACTTCTACTTGCGGATCAGGTAGCCAATGATGCCGCCAGCGGCGGAGGTGAGGATCGACATAGCCCACTTCTTCTCGTCCGCCGAAGCTGGCGATCGCAAAGTGTCAACACAGATCCACATGATGACGGCAACCAGAGCCATCGCAAAGAAGAACAGCCCGAGGTCTTTGACCAGACGAACCCAGCGCTCGCCGTTTGTTTCCTCGGGCTTGACGGACAGACTGAATTGATGATCGGGTGGTGGATTGTTCAGGTCGATAATGCTCACAAACCGACAATCTCTGTCTTGAGCTGTCCGGTTTGAGGATCGACCAGGCCCAGCTTCAGTTTCTCTCGTTTGCCCTCACGCGCAACCAGATACAACTGCAACGCCTTGCGCAGAATCTCGCTCTTGTTGGTTTCGGATTCCTCTGCAGCCTTATCGATTTCCCGGTTCAGGTCATCGGACAAGACAAGATTAAACCGAACACTCATCGATCATCTCCGCAAAAACCTGATGCGCACTTTATACACCTTTTCAGCGCATCCCGCAATCAACAGGGCAGATAGGCTCTGTCCGGCAAAACAAAAGGGCCGCGCCTCTGATGGGAGGCACGGCCCTTTAAAATCAGTGGGGCGCAGGAGGTCAGACCCCCTACGTTCTTCCCCTGACAGTCTTACACGTCGAGGTTGGCGACGGTCAGCGCGTTGTCCTGAATGAACTCGCGGCGGGGTTCCACCACATCGCCCATCAGCTTGGTGAACATCTCGTCCGCCGAGTTGGCGTCGTCGATCTTCACCTGAAGCATGGTGCGGTTGGCCGGGTCCAGCGTGGTTTCCCAAAGCTGCTCCGGGTTCATTTCGCCCAGACCCTTGTAGCGCTGAATGGAGAGGCCCTTGCGGCCCACCGTCAGCACGCGCTCCAGCAAGTCGGTCGGGCGGCGGATGGTGGCATCGCCCAGCTTGGCGGGCTGCGCATAGCTTTCCGCCTCTTCGCTGGCCGCCGCGTGCAGCTTGCGGCTTTCGGCCGAAATCAGCAGGCCACGGTCGATCACGTAATGATCGGCAACGCCGCGCGAGGTGCGGACGAAATGATAGCCGCCGGTTGCCGCCGGCTCGCCCGTCCACTCGCCATCGTCCCATGCGTTGAGACGCTGGGCAACGATACCGGCGTGCTTCGCCTTGCCCTCTTCATCTCCCGCCAATGCCGGGTCGAGACCGCCCGTCAGGGCCAGTTCTTCCACCAGCAGCGGGTTGTAGCGCGGCGGCACGTAGTCCAGCAGCGTGCGGATGCGGCGGGCATGGGCAACCAGGCTGCGCAGGTCTTCCCCGCCGCGCTGGCCGCTGGCCGTCACCATCACGGTGTCGCTGAGGCCGGCATCCACCAGATAGTTGTCCAGCGCCGCATTGTCCTTCAGGTACACCTCGGACCGGCCCTTGGCCACTTTGTACAGCGGCGGCTGGGCGATGTAGAGGTGGCCCGCCTCGATCAGCTCGCGCATCTGGCGGTAGAAGAACGTCAGCAGCAGCGTGCGGATGTGCGCGCCGTCCACGTCGGCGTCGGTCATGATGACGACCTTGTGGTAGCGCAGCTTGGACAGGTCGAAGTCTTCCCGCCCGATGCTGGTGCCCAGCGCCGAAATGATGGTGCCGATTTCGCGCGAGGACAGCATCTTGTCGAAGCGCGCGCGCTCCACGTTCAGGATCTTGCCTCGCAGCGGCAGAATGGCCTGGAAGCCGCGGTTGCGGCCCTGCTTGGCCGAGCCGCCTGCCGAGTCACCCTCCACCAGGAACAGTTCGGACTTGGCCGGATCGCGCTCCTGGCAGTCCGCCAGCTTGCCGGGGAGCGACGCCACGTCGAGCGCGCCCTTGCGGCGGGTGAGTTCGCGCGCCTTGCGGGCGGCCTCGCGCGCCACGGCGGCATCGACGATCTTCTGGACGATGTTCTTGGCCATGGCCGGATTTTCTTCCAGCCACTCCGCCAGCTTCTCGTTCAGCATGCTCTCGACCGGCGCACGCACTTCCGAGGACACCAGCTTGTCCTTGGTCTGGCTGGAGAACTTCGGATCCGGCACCTTCACCGACACGACGGCGGTCAGGCCCTCGCGCATGTCCTCGCCCGAGAGGTCGACCTTCTCGCGCTTCATGAGGCCCGAGCTGTCGGCGTAGTTGTTCAGCGTGCGGGTCAGCGCCGCGCGGAACGCCGCCAGGTGGGTGCCGCCATCCCGCTGGGGGATGTTGTTGGTGAAGCACATCACCTGTTCGTAATAGCTGTCGTTCCACTGCAGCGAGATGTCGACGCCGATGCCGTCCTTCTCGCCGCGAATGGCGATGGGGTTGGGCAGCAGGGACTGCTTGGCCCGGTCGATGTACTTCACGAAGGCCTGAATGCCGCCTTCGTAATGTAATTCGATTGTCTTAGGCTCGGCGTGGCGATCGTCCGTCACGAACAGGCGCACGCCCGAGTTCAGGAACGCCAGTTCGCGGAAGCGGTGTTCCAGGCGGGCGAAGTCAAAATCGATGCTCTTGAAGGTGCTGGTCGCCGGCAGGAACGTCACCTGCGTGCCGCGACGCTCGCGGCCGCGCTCGTCCGTGCCCGCCTCGCCGACGACGGCCAGCGGCGCTTCGGCATCGCCATGGCGGAAGCGCAGGAAGTGCTCCTTGCCGTCACGCCAGATGCGCAGCTCCAGCCATTCCGACAGGGCGTTCACCACGGACACGCCCACGCCGTGCAGACCGCCGGAGACCTTGTAGCTGTTCTGGTCGAACTTGCCGCCCGCGTGCAGCTGGGTCATGATGACCTCGGCCGCCGAGACGCCCTCTTCCGGGTGGATGTCGGTCGGGATGCCGCGACCGTTGTCGCGCACCGTCACCGAACCATCCGGGTTCAGAACGATGTCAATCCGGTCGCACCAGCCTGCCAGGGCTTCGTCGATGGCGTTGTCCGTCACCTCGAAGACCATGTGATGCAGGCCGGAGCCATCCTCGGTATCGCCGATGTACATACCCGGCCGCTTGCGAACGGCATCCAGGCCCTTCAGAACCTTGATGGATTCTGCGCCATAGCTGTCGTTCGACGGCAGCGTCTCATCAGTCACGATGCTTCCTCGTTCTAGAATGCGAGCCGGAGGGGTTTACCGGCATCAATCGTCCAGAGCTGTGCATGCCCCTTAAGTCCGACAAAGACGTCGGCGTCGGTTCCGGTCATCCACGCCTGCACACCCATGCTCATCAGAATATCAAATAGCGCGTCACGGCGTCTGCCGTCCAGATGTGCCGCGATCTCATCCAGCAAAAGAAGCGGCCAATAACCTGTCAGTTCTGCCACAAGCCGCGTCTGAGCCAAGACCAAACCGATCAGGAGTGCTTTTTGCTCGCCGGTTGAGCAGCGGCTGGCCAGCATGGACTTGGGCGCGTGTGTTACCACCAGATCGGTGCGGTGAACACCGAACCCGGCACGGCCCGCCATCCGGTCCGGCCCGCGCCGCTGGGACAGTGTTTCGACCATCCAGTCTTCCACGTCCAGCGCCTTTTCGGTGGTGAGACGGGCTTCCACCTCGCCCTCCAGCGCCAGGATGGCATTGGGGAACGGACTGGCCGCGCCTGCGCCCCCGCCCAGATCCTTCAGATCGATCAGCCGTTGCAGCGCCCCCAGCGCATCGCGGCGCGCGGCGGCGACGGCCACGCCATGCTCCGCCATCTTGCGCTCCAGCGCCGAGAGCCAGACGGGGTCCGCCCCCCGCTCCTCCGCCAGCAGACGGCCGCGCTCGCGCATCGCCGCCTCATAGCGGGCCACATGTCCCGCATGCTCGGGGTAAAGCGCCAGCACCATGCGGTCGAAGAATTTGCGGCGGGAGGTCGCCCCTTCCACGAACAGGCGGTCCATCGAGGGGGTCAGCCACAGCACGTTGACGGTGGCGAGCAGGTCCGCGCTGGTGGCGGGGCTGCCATCGATGCGGAACTGGCGGCGGTCCCGCGCGTCGGCCGTGGTGCCGGTGCCGACGTCGGACTGGCCGGTGCGCCCCGTCAGCCGCGCCGCGACCGCCCAGCCGGGCAGATCGCCCTCGCGCTCCATCTCCCGGTAGGTGGCGCTGCGCAGCCCCCGCCCCGGAGAGAGCAGGGAGAGCGCCTCCAGAATGTTGGTCTTCCCCGCGCCGTTGGGCCCCGTCAGCACCACCGGCTCCGGGCCCGCCTCAAGGCTGGCCTCGGCATAGGACCGGAAGCGGGTGAGAAGCAGCCGCGACACCCAACTGGAGGAAGGAGCACTCATGATGCAAGCTCTGTAGCCCCCCGGCCGGCGGGCGGCAAGGACGGTGGAGAGGCAGCAGGGTCAAGGGGGAAAGAGAACAAGAAAAAGGCCGCGCCCTTGATGCAAGGACACGGCCCTCTGGAAACAGAAGCAATGCAGTTTCGGTGTATTACACCCGCATCGGCATCAGCACGAAGATCGCCGGGGAGTCGGCCGTCTCGCGGATGAGGGTCGGCGAGGCCGCATCGGCCAGATGCACCTCGACGGTTTCGGTTTCGATCTGGCTCAGGATGTCCAGCAGGTAGCGGGAGTTGAAGCCCACTTCCAGCGGACCCGCGCCATACTCGGCCGAGATCTCTTCCGCTGCCGTGCCTGCCTCCGGAGACGTCACCGAGAGCGTCACCTTGTTGGTGTCCAGGCTCAGCTTCACGGCGCGGGTCTTCTCGGTGGCGATGGTCGACACGCGGTCCACGCCCTGCGCCAGTTCCTTGGCGTTGATGCGCAGCAGGCGATCGTTCGCCGTCGGGATGACGCGGCTGTAGTCCGGGAAGGTGCCGTCGATCAGCTTGGAGGTCAGCACCGCGCTGTCGAACGCGAAGCGGATCTTGGACTGGGAGAGCGACACGCGCACATCGCCGTCCATCTCGTCGAGCAGCTTGCGCACCTCGGCCACGGCCTTGCGCGGCACGATCACGTCCGGCATGCCGTCGGAGCCTTCCGGCCGCTCGAGCGCGACGCGGGCGAGACGGTGACCGTCCGTGGCAACGGCGCGCAGGGCCGGCTTGGCCTCGTCCGTCACGTGCATGAAGATGCCGTTCAGGTAGTAACGGGTCTCTTCGGTGGAGATGGCGAACCGGGTGCGGTCGATGGTCTGCCGCAGGGAGGCCGCCGGAATGGTGAAGCTGTACGGCAGGTCGCCCTCGGCGAAGATCGGGAAATCGTCGCGCGGCAGCGTCGCCAGCTGGAAGCGGGACCGGCCGGCCGCGACCGACAGGCGGCCATCCGCCAGCGACAGCTCGATCTGCGAGCCGTCCGGCAGCTTGCGCACGATGTCGAAGATGGTGTGCGCGGCAACCGTAGTCGCGCCGCGCTGCACCGTGGTGGCGGGCACCATCTCGACCACCTGGAGGTCCAGATCGGTCGCCATCAGGCGCAGGCCATCGTCTTCGGCTTCAATCAGCACGTTCGACAGAATGGGAATGGTGTTACGGCGTTCAACCACCGACTGGACGTGGGCGAGAGCCTTCAGAACTGCCGCCCGTTCGACCGTTACTCTCATCGATCCCTCATTCTGCGCAGCCGACTTGCACGGCCCGGTTTAAATAGTGCCACAGCTTAGAGGAGGCCCGCCAAGCAGGCATCCAAAATATGGGAATTGCCCCCCACAAAGCTGTGGATATTTCTACCGAAACGACGCTGTGGTCAAGCGTTGGGGCGTAAAAAGCCCATATATGACTGGCGGGAAGTCCCCCCGGAACTCAGAGAATAACTCAGAGGATTTCCAGCACCGTCTCCGGCGGGCGGCCGACGCGCGCCTCGCCTTCCCTGATCAGCACCGGCCGCTCGATCAGCCGGGGCGTCTCGGCCAGGGCGGCCAGCAGGTCCGCATCAGCCGCGCCCTTGAGGGGCGCAGCTTCCGCTTCCTTCCACCTCACCAGCGAGGACACGCCGCCCGGCAGCCGGGCCGTCACCTCTTCCAGTTCCGCGCGGGTGGGCGCGTCTTCCAGATAGAGGCGGACGTTCGGCTCGATGCCCTTCTCCCGCAGAAGCTCGAGCGTCTTGCGGGAGGTGCTGCACCGGGGATTGTGCCAGAGGGTGAGGGTCACGTTGTTACTCCGAAGGACTTATTCCAGGCCAGCTGCCACGGTGAACTGCGCCGTGGACCGCGCCTTCACGTCGGCAACGGTGATGCCGGGGGCCAGTTCGATCAGCTCGAACCCTGCACCCTTGGCCGGGCGGTTGAACACGGCGATGTCGGTGATCAGCATGTCAACCACGTCCACACCCGTCAACGGCAACTCGCACGCCGGCTTGAACTTGGGCGAGCCGTCCTTGGCGTTGTGCTCCATGACGACCACGACCTTCTTGGCACCGGCCACCAGGTCCATCGCGCCGCCCATGCCCTTCACCAGCTTGCCCGGAACCATCCAGTTCGCAAGGTCGCCGTTCTCCGACACTTCCATCGCGCCGAGGATGGTCAGGTTGACGTGGCCGCCGCGGATCATCGCGAAGCTGTCGGAGGAGGAGAAGTAGGAGCTGTACGCCAGTTCGGTGATGGTCTGCTTGCCGGCGTTGATCAGGTCCGGGTCTTCCTCGCCCTCGAAGGGGAACGGACCCATGCCCAGCATGCCGTTCTCCGACTGGAGAACCACGCGCATGCCCTCCGGAATGTGGTTGGCCACCAGCGTCGGGATGCCGATGCCGAGGTTCACGTAGAAACCGTCGCTCAGCTCGCGTGCGGCGCGGGCCGCAATCTCATCACGTGACCAAGCCATTATGCCGTCTCCCGCTTGCGGACAGTGCGCTGCTCGATGCGCTTCTCGAAGTTCGCGCCCTTGACGATGCGCTGAACGAAGATGCCGGGGGTGTGAATATGATCCGGGTCGAGCGTGCCGACCTCGACCAGCTCCTCCACCTCGACGACGGTCACCTTGCCGGCGGTCGCCATCATCGGGTTGAAGTTGCGGGCGGTCTTGCGGAACACGAGGTTGCCCTCGGTGTCCGCCTTCCACGCCTTAATGATGGAGACGTCCGCCACGAGGCCGGTTTCCATCACGTACTTGCGGCCGCCGAACTCGCGGATTTCCTTGCCTTCCGACACCATGGTGCCGACGCCCGTGGCGGTGAAGAAGGCCGGAATGCCTGCGCCGCCCGCGCGGATGCGCTCGGCCAGCGTGCCCTGCGGGTTGAACTCCAGCTCCAGCTCGCCCGAGAGGAACTGGCGCTCGAACTCCTTGTTCTCGCCGACGTAAGAGGAGATCATCTTCTTGATCTGGCGGGTCTTGAGCAGCAGCCCCAGGCCGAAGTCGTCAACACCGCAGTTGTTGGAGATGACCGTCAGATCCTTCACGCCGCTGTCGCGCATGGCCGCGATCAGGTGTTCGGGAATGCCGCAAAGGCCGAAGCCGCCCGACATGATGGTCATGCCGTCAAACAGGAGGCCATCAAGGGCCGCCGCCGCATCCGAGTAGACTTTACTCATGCAAAACCCCTCCATTATTGTAGTTTGTGTACCGGCGAGGCATCGGCCCGGTCAACATGCTGCGGCGCGGAATCTGAATATAAATTCAACTTTCATCGCCTGATGAGAGGAAGCTGCACCTCAAGCCCCGATTCCGGCCCTCCCCCCCATCAATAAGGCGAAGCTCCGGCCCGTTAACCTCAATCCCCGCTAACCGTTGCAGAAAAGCAACTGTCTGGCCCCTTGCCGGAATTAACTGTTTGTAAACCAAAACGGAAATTTTGAGCGGCTCTACGTTTCGCGCCCCGCCCCGTCCCCGTTTTCGCGTTCCCGGGTGCCAACTTATCCTATCCGGGGACTGGACATTCCAAGGATAAACCGAAATGACCCCCGGCAGGAGAACGACATGGTCGCACGATCCGACCGCCTGAAAAGCCCTCTGGAAGGGCGCGGGCACAAGGGCTGATCGCGGCGTCCAGACGGCGGAAAACCGGGCAAAATCAAGGCTCGCCCGGTGCTGCCTGCCCCGCTTTTCGGGGATTGGGCGCAACGCTTCGGTCGGTCTCCTGTGCATCCCGGATCGGGGAGGCGCGGTCTGCTGGCGGGCAGGCCGATGCTCAAACCGGACCGGTGCTGTCAGCGCGGTGCCGCATTGCCGGTTCCAACGTTTAGAACCGCTGGCAGCTCTGTTGAAAACGGCATTCCGGCCGCCCATCCCCTGCACGCTCCTGAGCACGCTCAGAGCACGCTCCAGAGCACGCAGGGTGAGACACATACCGGAATGCGGCAGGAGTTTTTATATGAGTGAACTTCGCACCGCCCTGATCGCACTGGCCATGGGCATGATGGTTCTGGCGACCCCAGCCGCCGATGCCCGGGAGACGCTGGGAGCCTTTGGCGATTGGGCTGCGTTTCGAGACCCCGGTAATGACACCAGATGCTATGCGGTGACTGGCCCCAACCAGACCCGCGCTTCAACGCAGAACGTCCGTCGCGGTCAGGCCTCCCTCAGCGTCGGCTTCTGGCCCGGACGCAGCGGCCCCCAGCTTCACGCCGCCACCGGCTTCGGCATAGACCCGAGCAAACCCGTCACCCTGAAGATCGGCTCCCGTTCCTTCACCCTGCTGCCCGAGGGCGAATCCGCCTGGGCCGAGAACGCCGCCGCCGATGAAGCCATCATCAAGGCCCTGCGTCAGGGCACGACCGCCGAGGTGACCAGCACCTCCACGCGGGGCACGCAAATCACCGACCGCTACTCCCTGAAGGGCATTTCCGCCGCGCTTGACGCCGCACGGAGTGCCTGTAGCGGTAAAAACGCCGGGTAACTCTGGAGATTTCGCGCAAAAGCGCGTACATACGCCCCAAGTTATCCACAACCCCCAGACGTAAAGACGAGTGCCATGCAGATTCCCGGCAACATTGATCCTGTGGTCAGCCCCCGTGCGCCCATCGTGCGTGCCGACGGCCGCCGGGATGTTCTCGGCCTTGACCGGGACGAGCTGCGGGCCGCCTTGATCGAGGTGGGCGTGCCTGAGAAGCAGGCACGCATGCGCGCCAGCCAGATCTGGCACTGGGTCTATCATCGCGGCGTGACCGACTTTGCCGCCATGGCCAACATCGCCAAGGACGTGCGCGCGGAGCTTGAGCAGCATTTCGTGGTGGGTCGCCCCGAGGTCGTGACCGCGCAGGTCTCGACCGACGGCACCCGCAAGTGGCTGCTGCGCGCGCCGGACGGCAACGAGTTCGAAATGGTGTTCATTCCGGACGCCGACCGGGGCACGCTGTGCGTCTCCAGTCAGGTGGGCTGCACCCTCAACTGCCGCTTCTGCTACACCGGCACCATGAAGCTGGTGCGCAACCTGACGCCGGGCGAGATCGTCGGTCAGGTCATGCTGGCGCGCGACACGCTGGGTGAATGGCCCTCGGCGCAGGACGGCCGCCTGCTCACCAACATCGTGATGATGGGCATGGGCGAGCCGCTCTACAACTTCGACAACGTGAAGAAGGCGCTGAACATCATCATGGACGAGGCGGGCATCCAGCTCTCCCGCCGCCGCATCACCCTCTCCACCTCGGGCGTGGTGCCGATGATGGCCAAGGCCGGCGAAGAGATCGGCGTGAACCTCGCCGTCTCCCTGCACGCCGTGACCAAGGACGTGCGCGACGAGATCGTGCCGCTGAACCGCAAGTTCGGCATCGAGGAACTGCTGGCCGCCTGCGCCGCCTACCCCGGCGCGAACAACGCCCGCCGCATCACCTTCGAATACGTGATGCTGAAGGACAAGAACGACAGCGACGAGGACGCCAAGGAGCTGGTCCGCCTCCTGCGCAAGTACAAGATCCCCGCCAAGGTGAACCTCATTCCGTTCAACCCGTGGCCGGGCTCCGCCTACGAATGCTCGGACTGGAAGCAGATCGAGCGCTTCTCCGACATCGTGTTCAAGGCGGGCATCTCCGCCCCGATCCGCACCCCGCGCGGGCGGGACATCATGGCCGCCTGCGGTCAGCTCAAGTCGGAAAGCCAGAAAATCAGCCGCGCCGAGCTGGACCGCATCGCGGCCGAGAAGCAGGCGGAAATCATGGCCGACGCGGTAAGCTGATCTGATTAATCAGCCGCGCATCCTCATCATCGCCAATCCCACGGCGGGTCAGGGCCTCGGCCCCGCCCGCCGCATGGCAAGCATTCTCGCCCGCCACGGCGCCCGTGTCGACATCGCCCCCACTGAATACGCCGGTCATGCCCGGGAGCTTGCCCGCGCCGCCGCCCATGCGGGCGCGGCTGACGTCCTCGTCGCCTCGGGCGGTGACGGCACCTCGGGCGAGGTGATGGCGGGGCTGATCGGTTCCTCCCTTCCGCTGGCGATCCTGCCCGCAGGCACGGCCAACGTGACGGCCCTGTCGCTGGGCCTGCCCGCCGAGGCGGACGCCCTTGCCCGCTATATCCTTGAAGGCCCCGCCGTGCCGTTCCGCCCGGCCCTTGCCAACGGCCAGCCGTTCCTGTGCGTGGCGAGCGTCGGCGTCGATGCGGAGGCGGTGCGCCGCGTCAGCCTGGAGCTGAAGCGCCGGGCCGGCAAGCTCGCCTATGCCGCGGCCGGTGCCGCCGCCCTTGCTGCACCGCCGCCGCGCTTCGAGGTCCACGCCAACGGCCGCCATTTCGAGGCCGCGCAGATGATCGTCTCCCGCGTGCCCTTCTATGCCGGACGCTTCCGCCTGTTCCCCGACGCCCGGCCCTTCGCCGATGAACTGAACGTGCTGGTGGTGCGGCCGGGCGGCCGAACCCGCCTCATCCGCTTCGCCGCCATGGCCGCCCTCGGCCGTCACGAGGGGCTGCGCAGCGTCGTCAGGCTGTCCTGCGAACAGGTGCACGTGGCCGCGCCCGCTCCCGTCGCCGCGCAGGTGGACGGAGACGCCTTCGGCACCACGCCGGTCACCTTCTCGCTGGCCCCGGACGCCGTGCTGCTGAAGCACTGGGGCTGATGAAGCTGGCGGTCAGTCCGGCTGCGTGCGCAGCCAGCCGGTGATGGAGTAGCGCCGGACCGGCGCGAACGGCGCGACCACGCTGACCGAGTGCGCGACCGGCACCTTGAAGATGTTGAGCACGTTGTACGCCGGCACGAGGCCGTTGGTCACGCGCCCCTTCTCGTCATGGAACAGCAGCAGGCCGCCCCAGTCCGCCCGCCACTGGGGCGTCAGGTTCAGCACGTAGGCGGCGCGGCGATGCTTCCCCGCCACGTTATCGTCGTGGGTGGTGAGGAAATGGCCGGGGCCGTAGCGGCAGGCCTGCGCATCCGCAAAGCAGATCTCCTCGTCCCCCAGCAGCTTGCGGCCGATGTCGAGAAACCCGTCGGACCGCACCAGGGCCTCGACGCTCGCCAGCGCCGGGGCCATGCCGGTTTCGACCCCCGGCACATGCTCGAATGCGTAGGCGAAGCCCTGCTGCGATCCGGCAAGCGCATGAGCCTGCCCCAGCGCGAGGCTGGCGTCCGCCCCGGCGGGCACGGACCAGTTCTGCGTGCCCGCGCCGATGGAGGTGTGCCACGTCTCGATCCCGGACAGGGTGCGGTAGAGGGCGTCCGCATCGGCCCGCGCCAGAATGTTCGGCACCTGCACCCAGCCATGGGTGTCCAGATGCTCGCAAAGCGCGGTCCAGTTGAAGGTCGTGCGCAGTTTCGGCGGAATCGCCATGGGAAACCCTATCGTCAGGTACTGTCGGAACACCCGAACTGGGGGGATCTAGTCGAATTGGACCGCGCGCGAAACACGGATGGTCAGGTTTTGAGTCGCCGTATCGACTTGCCGTGCTAAATTGAGGCTCAAACTGCTCGGGTGCGAAACGGAGGGGTTGGTCATGGGCCCACTTTCTGCACTGTTGCGTCGTGTTGTTCGTCAAGGGGATCTCACGGTGATCGATGCGGATGGCCAGCGCCACCGCTTCGGCAACGGGCAGGGCGTATCCTGCACCATCCGTCTGACCGACCGGCGCATTCCATGGGCCATCGCCATGAACCCGACGCTGGGCTGCGGCGAAGGTTACATGGACGGCCGGATCGTGCTGGAGGACGGGGATATCCTTGACCTCATCAACCTGTTCACCGGCAACCTGCACTGGCACCCGGACAACGAGCTGCGCAATCCGCTGAAGCATACCCCGCGCTGGTGGACCGCCCTCCAGCAGTGGAACAGCCAGCGCTCGGCCCGGAAGAACGTGGCGCACCACTACGATCTGTCCGGCAAGCTCTACGACCTGTTCCTCGATCCGGACCGGCAGTACAGCTGCGCCTACTTCCGTGACCCCGCCGTGGGGCTGGAAAAGGCCCAGCTCGACAAGAAGGCGCACATCGCCGCCAAGCTGCTGCTCGACCGGCCCGGCCTTTCCGTGCTGGACATCGGCTGCGGCTGGGGCGGGCTGGCGCTTTACCTCAATCAGGTGGCCAGCGCGCGCGTCACCGGCATCACGCTGAGCGAGGAACAGCTCGCCGTCGCCCGCCAGCGCGCGATCGACGCCGGGGTGACGGAGGACGTGAGCTTCCAGCTCACCGATTACCGCGACATGCGCGAGAAGTTCGACCGCATCGTCTCGGTCGGCATGTTCGAGCACGTGGGCAAGCCCTATTACGAGACCTACTTCGAGAAGGCGTGCGAGCTCCTGAAGGACGACGGGGTGATGCTGCTGCACACCATCGGCCGGGCGGACGGGCCGGGCGTGACCGATCCGTGGACGCGCAAGTACATCTTCCCCGGCGGCTACTGCCCCGCGCTTTCGGAAATCATGCCCGCCATCGAGCGGGCCGGCCTCTACGTCACCGACGTCGAGGTGCTGCGGCTGCACTACATGCACACGCTCCAGCACTGGTACGATCGCGCCCGGGAAGAGAAGGACGCCATCGTCCGGCTGTATGACGAGCGCTTCTGGCGGATGTGGATGTTCTACCTCGCCGGGGCCTTATGTGCCTTCCGCCACAACGGACATGTGGTATTCCAGATCCAGCTTGCGCGTCGGGTCGATAGCGTACCTATCACCCGCGATTACATGGCGCAGGCGGAAGCGAAGCTGTTGTCGGCGGAACCATGGTCCAAAGTCGCGTCACCCGTAGTACCCTAGACATTTCGCAGGAGCCGGTCCCCGGCGCCTGGGAAAAGAACCACCATTTCCTGTCAGGCAAGCAGGACAGCAACGAGAAGCGCCTGTGGCTGGTCATCGGCATCACCATCGTCATGATGGTGGCGGAGATCGGCGGCGGCCTGCTCTGGGGCTCCATGGCGCTGCTGGCGGATGGCTGGCACATGGCCAGCCATGCGGGCGCGCTCGGCATTTCCGCCATGGCCTACGTGGTGGCCCGCCGGAACGCGCATAACCCGCGCTTCTCCTTCGGTACCGGCAAGGTGGGCGATCTGGCCGCCTTCTCCAGCGCCGTGGCGCTGGGTCTGGTCGCGCTGCTGATCGCCGTCGAGTCCGTGTTCCGCCTCATCGAGCCGCGCCCGATCCACTTCGGCGAGGCCATCGCCGTGGCCGTCATCGGCCTTGTGGTGAACCTGATCAGCGCCTGGCTGCTGCACGGCGGGCATGATCATCACCACGGTCACGATCACGGGCACGGCCACGATCATCACCACCACGATCACGGCCATGACCACGGGCACCATCACGACCACGCCCACGATCACCACCACGACCACGATCATGGCGAGCACCACAAGGACCACAACATGGCCGCGGCCTATGTGCACGTGCTGGCCGATGCGCTGACCTCGGTCTTGGCCATCGTCGCGCTGCTGGTCGGCATGACCGTCGGCTGGACGTGGCTGGACCCGGTGATCGGCCTCCTTGGCGCGTTCGTCATCGGCCGCTGGGCGCTCTCGCTGATGCGCTCGACCGCCGGCATCCTCCTCGACATGACGCCGGACGACCGGCTGATGGAGAAGGCCCGGGCGGCGCTCGAAACCGAGACCGACAAGGTGACCGACCTGCACATCTGGCGGGTCGGACCCGGCCATCTGGCCACCATGGCGACCATCGTCTCGACCGACCCCCAGCCCTCCCACGTGTACCATGACCGGCTGCGGGGAATGGGTCCCCACTCCCGGATGCTGTCGCATGTGACGATTGAGGTCCATTCCTGCGCTTGACGCAGCCCCCCTGCACCGGTACGCCGCGCCGTGGAGCATTTTCCGAAAAAGCGGCCTGCCCTGCGATTAAGAAAATGCGGCGAAACACAGAGATTAGAGCCATGATCCGTCACCACGCGGCCCATGGCCCTGAGACTCACCGGAGGCTGTAACAATGGCGCGCGATATCAAGAAGGTGGTTCTGGCCTATTCAGGCGGCCTGGATACCTCGATCATCCTCAAGTGGCTTCAGACCGAATACAACGCTGAAGTCATCACCTTCACCGCTGACTTGGGTCAGGGCGAAGAACTGGAGCCGGCCCGCAAGAAGGCCGAGCTGCTGGGCATCAAGCCGGAAAACATCTTCATCGAGGACCTGCGCGAAGAGTTCGTGCGCGACTACGTGTTCCCGATGATGCGCGCCAACGCCCTCTACGAGGGCCTGTACCTGCTGGGCACCTCCATCGCGCGCCCGCTCATCGCCAAGAAGCAGATCGAGATTGCAAAGCGCATGGGCGCGGACGCCGTCTGCCACGGCGCGACCGGCAAGGGCAACGATCAGGTCCGCTTCGAGCTGGGCTACTACGCCCTCCAGCCGGACATCAAGGTGATCGCGCCGTGGCGCGAGTGGGACCTGACCTCCCGCACCAAGCTGCTGGAATTCGCCGAGCAGAACCAGATCCCCATCGCCAAGGACAAGCGCGGCGAAGCGCCGTTCTCGGTGGACGCGAACCTGCTGCACACCTCCTCCGAGGGCAAGGTTCTCGAAGATCCGTGGGAAGAAGTGCCGGACTACGTGTTCTCGCGCACCGTGAACCCGGAAGATGCGCCGGATGCGCCTACCTACATCACCATCGATTTCGAGAAGGGCGATGCGGTTGCGGTTGACGGTCAGGCCATGAGCCCGGCCACCCTGCTCGCCCACCTGAACGAGCTGGGCCGCGTCAACGGCATCGGCCGCCTCGATCTGGTCGAGAACCGCTTCGTCGGCATGAAGTCGCGCGGCATGTACGAAACCCCGGGCGGCACCATCCTCCTTCAGGCCCACCGCGGCATCGAGCAGATCACCCTCGATCGCGGCGCGGCCCACCTGAAGGACCAGCTCATGCCGCAGTACGCCGAGCTGATCTACAACGGCTTCTGGTTCTCGCCCGAGCGCGAGATGCTGCAAGCCGCCATCGACCACAGCCAGGCCAACGTGTCCGGCACCGTGCGCCTGAAGCTCTACAAGGGCTCGGTCAACGTCGTCGGCCGCAAGTCGCCCAACTCGCTCTACTCCTCGAACATCGTCACCTTCGAGGAAGACGCCGGCGCCTACGACCAGCGCGACGCCGCAGGCTTCATCAAGCTCAATGCGCTCCGCCTGCGCCTCCTCGGCCAGCGCGGCTCGCTGTAAGGGCTGGCGTTCAGAGAAGGTTATGCAGGGGGATCTTGATCCCCCTGCGACCCCCTGTTCATTTCAAAAGGGCCGCGTCCGGCACAAAGGGCGCGGCCCTTTTCTTATGGGTCGCTTGAAGGGACCGTGGATCAGGCAAGATCGCGGCCTTAGCGGACTGCTAAATGGGATGCGATAAACGCGATGCACTCGCCATTTGATTTTGGAAAGACTGCAATGCGCTCGTAACGGTCACGGAGTTGCACTTTCATTGTTCTCAAAATGCCACTCGGTATTCTTGTTAAAGATCGGCCGACCGAGTTTCCGCATCCATAAAGGCTATCTCTGGTTTTTTATGGATACCGAAACGATGCTGACGATCAGTCCTCGCCTGCAGCCTTCCGCGCCTCGGCCTCCATTAGGGCGCAAACTCATAAACTTGGTTGAGTTCCGGTCGCCAGCGTGATTCAACGGCCTTCCTGTAAAGGAGAGGCAGATGGCGCGGCGGCGATACGAACTGACGGACAGGGAATGGGCAATCATTGAACCCTTGCTTC
>NZ_DATBUP010000014.1:0-24097 GCF_036515995.1 Pedomonas sp.
CGCGGTGGTGGACGGAAACCCGCCCCAGACGCTGATGAACGAGGACGTGGTGCGCACCGTCAAGCCGACGCCCGAGTACATCGAGCGCACCACCGCCGAGGAAATCACCGAGCTGGAGCGCCGGCGCAACATGTACCGCGAAGGGCGGCCGCCCGTCAGCGTGAAGGGACGCACCATCATTCTGGTGGATGACGGCATCGCCACCGGCGCCACCGTGCGCGTGGTGCTGCGCTCGCTGCGGCAGATGGGCGCGCGCAAGCTGGTGCTGGCGGTGCCGGTTGCCCCGAGGGAGACGCTGGATGCCCTGTCGCTTGAGGCGGACGACACCGTCTGCCTCGCCACGCCCGAGCCGTTCCACGCCGTGGGGCTGGCCTATTCCCGTTTCGCCCAGACCAGCGATGCCGAGGTCATCGACGCGCTGGCCCAGGCGACGCCGCCGACCGTTCTGGGCGGCACCGTACGCGCACCCGACATCGACCTTCCCTCACCCTCAGCAAGGAGACATGACATGAAGCTTGCCGACATCATGACCCGCGACGTCACGGTCGTTTCCCCCAATGACAACGTCCAGCGCGCCGCCCAGATCATGGACGAGCTGAATGTAGGCGCCCTGCCCGTGTGCGACGGCCGCCGCATCGTCGGCATGGTGACCGACCGCGACCTGACCGTGCGCATCGCCGCGCAGGGCAAGAGCCCGGAGCAGGCCCGCGTCGAGGAGGCTATGTCCACCAACGTGCGCTGGTGCTTCGAGGACGAGGACGTGGAGTCCGTCATCGAGAAGATGGGCGACACCCAGATCCGCCGCCTGCCGGTGGTGGACCGCGACCACAATCTGGTGGGCATCGTCTCGCTGGGCGATGTCGCCACCAAGAGCGACGAGGTCGCCGAGGAAGCGCTGGAAGGCGTGTCCCAGCCGTCCGAGCCGGATCGTTGAGCCGAGAGGCGGCGCGGCGTCCGGCGGGCGCCGCGCCGCTTCCCAAAGCACCTCACGGAACGGCAGGGCTGGCATGAGCACGACCGGGCTGGACGACTTCGACAAGACCCTAGAGGCCAGCCGCGCCTGGCTGGGCGAGATCGGGGAGGCCATCGGCCCGGACACGCAGCGCTGCTACCATGCCCTGCGGGCCGTGCTGACCACCCTGCGGGACCGGCTGCCGATCGATCAATCCGCCCTGCTGGCGGCCGAGCTGCCCCTCCTCATCCGCGGCGTCTTCTACGAAGGCTTCCGCCCGGCGGACGTGCCCCTGCCGCTGCGCCGGCAGGATGAGTTCGTCACGCTGGTCGCCAAGCGCTTCGGCAACATCGGCCCCGTCAGCCCGCGTGCCTCGACCATCGCCGTGTTCCGGGTGCTGCAACGCCACCTGTCCCGGCCCCTGCTCGCCACCCTGAAGACGTCTCTGCCGCAGGAGATTCGCGCGCTGTTCCAGCCGGAGCCGGCGGCGGATGCGCCGGGCCCGCATCGGGACGACGCCCCGAGCCGCAGCGCCACCGGCGAGTCGCCGTCGCGGGACTGGGGCACCGCCCTCTCGGGGCAGGAGAGCGATCCGCACATCAGGCCGGACAAACTTTCGTAACAGCTCTCCATCCGTCGCTCCCAGCCCTTCACGAAGTCACGTTCGCAACTAGTTAATAGGCGGCATACCCCCTGGGGGCATTCTCGGCCCTCGGGACCGTCCATGTTTTGGACAGACCATTTTTCGCGGATTTCCGCATCTGAGGAGCGGTCAATCCCTCATCATTTGGCTGCATTTTATTCAAACCCCTTGATTTGCAATCTTGTGGTCGTCACAAGGCGCTGAAACAGGATCTTGGAGCTACGGGAGAACCCTCGTGAGTCGCTACGGCACCCCCTCGTCTTTCGGTTTGGACAAACTCGGCATTACGGGTGCACCCGCCGAGTACTGGAATCTCGGCACGCCTCAGCTGGTCGAAGAAGCTGTCCGCCGCGGCGAAGGCCTGCTGGCCAAGGACGGCCCGCTGGTGGTCAAGACCGGCAAGCACACCGGCCGCTCTGCCAATGACAAGTTCACGGTGAAGGACGCCACCACCGAGAACACCATCTGGTGGGGCAAGACCAACGCTCCGATGACCCCGGAGCACTTCGAGGCTCTGGAAGCCGACTTCCGCGCTCACCTGGCCGGCAAGGAACTGTTCGTGCAGGACCTGTACGGCGGCTCGCAGCCGGAATACCGCGTCAACGTGCGCGTCATCAACGAGTTCGCCTGGCACTCCCAGTTCATCCGCACCATGCTGGTGCGCCCGAAGGCTGAAGAACTGGCCGACTTCACGCCGGAATTCACCATCATCGACCTGCCGACCTTCCAGGCCGACCCGGCCCGCCACGGCACCCGTTCGGAAACCGTCATCGCCGTCAACTTCACCAAGAAGCTGATCCTGATCGGCGGCACCCGCTACGCCGGTGAGATGAAGAAGTCGGTGTTCTCGATCCTGAACTACCGCCTGCCGGAACAGGGCGTGATGCCGATGCACTGCTCGGCCAACATCGGCCCGAACGGCGACACCGCCGTGTTCTTCGGCCTGTCGGGCACCGGCAAGACCACCCTGTCCGCAGACGCGTCGCGCACCCTGATCGGTGACGACGAGCACGGCTGGTCCGACACCGCCGTGTTCAACTTCGAGGGCGGCTGCTACGCCAAGATGATCCGCCTGTCGGCCGAGGCCGAGCCGGAAATCTTCGCCACCACCAAGCGTTTCGGCACCGTGCTCGAGAACGTGGTGATCGACGAGACCACCCGCGAACTCGACCTGGACGACAACTCGCTGGCCGAGAACAGCCGCGGCGCGTACCCGATCGACTTCATCCCGAACTCGTCCAAGGACAACCTGGGTCCGGTTCCGAAGAACATTATCATGCTGACGGCCGATGCCTACGGCGTGCTGCCTCCGATCGCCCGTCTGACGCCGGAACAGGCCATGTACCACTTCCTGTCGGGCTACACCGCCCGCGTGGCCGGCACCGAAATCGGCGTGAAGGAGCCGCAGGCAACCTTCTCGACCTGCTTCGGCGCACCGTTCATGCCGCGTCACCCGAGCGTCTACGGCAACCTGCTGAAGGAGCGCATCAACAAGGGCGGCGTGACCTGCTGGCTGGTCAACACCGGCTGGACCGGCGGCGCTTACGGCGTCGGCAACCGCATGCCGATCAAGGCGACCCGCGCCCTGCTGAACGCTGCTCTGGACGGCTCGCTGAACAACGTCGAGTTCCGCGTCGACCCGAACTTCGGCTTCGAGGTTCCGGTGTCGGTGCCGGGCGTTGACGCCCAGCTGCTGAACCCGCGCGACACCTGGGCCGACAAGGACGGCTACGACGCCACCGCCCAGAAGCTGGTGAAGCAATTCATCGACAACTTCGCGCAATTCGAAGCGCACGTTGATGAAAGCGTCCGGCAGGCGGCTCCGAAGGCAGCCTAAGCCACACGGTCCTCAAGAGGACACGAAAGGCGGGCCGGGATGCACTCCCGGCCCGTTTTTTGTTGCCCGACGCCGGGGCTCCCGCCGCTACAAGATCGGTCAGACTGGAATTGGAACCATGACCCCGGCAGACACCCACGCGCCCCGGCTGTTCGACACCGAGGCGCAGATCACCACAGTCGGCGAAGGGCTGCTCGCCTGCACCCTGCCGCGCCCCCGCTGGACGCACGAGGCGCACCTTGCCGCCTGCCTCTACCTCGTGCTTCGCCGCCCGGACATCCGGCTGGAGACCGAGCTTCCCGGCATCATCAGCCGCTACAACATCTCCGTTGGCGGCGAGAACACCGACACGAGCGGCTACCACGAAACCATCACCCAATTTTACATTCGCGTTGTTCGCGCCTTCGCGGCAGAGGCCACTGCGGGACCGGAGACGGCCCTGCTGCCGCTCTGCAACCGCCTGCTGACAGACGAGCGCGGCCAGCGCGACTACCCGCTGCGCTTCTGGAGCCGTGACGCGCTGTTCTCCGTCCCCGCCCGCCGCGGCTGGGTGGAACCGGACGTAGAGGCGCTGCCGTTCTAGGCGGAGGATAGGGGATGTTGCGAGGGGCTCACCCCTCGCGCTCCCACTCGTTATTCATGCCCGTCCGTCTGTCAGACTGGGAGCTTCGCCTTGAGAAGAGGCCGCCCTGTGACGCCATAAACTCCAGACCATTTCGAAAATCCACGTCAGTATAGGAGACATTATAAACAGAGATGCCGCGACCCCAATGTCCTTCGTATCCTCAACAACCGTTTCCCGCGTTTTCTTGAAGGCTTCCGCTTGCTTTAGTGAAATTATATCGTAACTAACCAAGACTTCATGTCCAATTTTCAGTTCATAGAAATCATATGTGTAATTACTTTTATCAAGGGGCTTCAGCAGATCAGCTTCAGCAACCCTACCCAAATATGACTCTATATTATTAGGAAAACATGGTTCTGACGCAGGGGACTTGCCCATGCTCCTTCTGCCACGACGCTCCCGCACTGTAGGGGGGCATTGAAGCGCAATCTTTCTCTCGCCCAGATCAATTCCATAAGAATTATTATAGAGCACGAGCCTTCCAGAGACCGGATGAAGATCTACTCGCTTGGGCGTTTGATAATATGGAATATGAAGAGCGCTAAAGTCTGGAATCCAACTATAAATTACAACAGCAACCCCAATGAACGACAAAATAACTTTCCATCGCGCAGGTTTAGAAGGACTTGAATTGCCCTTATCTTTCAAAGATTTATATGTGAATACTATCGCAAGTAAAACACTTGGGATCATTGCCCAGATCATACACTCGAACAATGATTCCGCAGAGGCCACCTTCCAAGCCAGCCAGAGCATGACAATCATGGCTAAAAAGAGGATAAAAATCTGCTTCCTCGCTGACATACCGCCCCCCCCCGACATCACCGAACTACAAATGAACACCACCAACCAACCACATGAACTAATCTTTAAATCAAGCACGAGGTGCAAGCGATAAAGAGAGGAGTATGCGCGACGCCAGCGCGGGCTTTTTCCTGCAAGCATCTCTCAAGGCACCCCAACCGACGCGCCTCCGTCGGAAAATGCGTGATCGAGCCCCCCCGCACGGCAGGCGCAGTAGCAGGCTGGGTGGGACCGGACTTGGGAACTTTGCCGTTTCTCTGAAAGGCTTCACCGCAACATTGTAAATGTAGTGCCGCAGCGCCTTGATTTGCCCCCACGGGCGACCGTATGTGATGGGCTTCCGTCACGTAACTCGACAGGAGCATGGGGATGCGGCGCTCTGGGCGCAACATGGACTGGGGTTTTCCTCGCTGGCGCGCCTATGGCCATGAGAGCAGCGAGGCTCAGACCGTGCGCCTGTGCGACCGGGAAGGCTGCGGCCAGCCCGGCAACTGTCCGGCTCCGAAATCACCCCACAGCAACGAGAAGTGGTGGTTCTGTCAGGAGCACGCGGCGGAATACAACAAGGGCTGGAACTACTTCGCGGGCATGACGCCGGAAGAAGCTGCCGCCCGCGCTGCCGAGGAAGAGCGCACCAATCGCGGCTTCCGTCAGGCCAATCCGTTCTCGGAGAACAGCCTGTCGCCCGAACGCGAGGCGTTGGCGACCCTCGGGCTCGACACGGGCGCGACGGACGCGCAGATCAAGTCCGCCTACCGGAAGCTGGCCAAGCAGAACCACCCGGACCACAATCCGAACGATCCGGCCGCCGCCGCCCGATTCCACGAAGTGCAGAAGGCTTACGAGCTGCTGGGCAAGCGCGCCGCCGCCAAGTAAGGCAGCGAGGGGAACGGGAAAGGCAGGTCAGGCCGCCTTACTCGCCGTCCATCACCATGTTCATGTCGGCGGTGGCGATCAGCCGGTCGCGGGAGGACTGCCACGCCTCGGCGCGAATGTTGGCGACGCGGCGGCCAAGGCGCGTCACCTTGGCAATGGCGAACGTGTCTTCGTCCGGCTGGCCCTCGCGCAGGTATTCCACGGTCACGTTGATCGGGCGCGGCAGGGACTCAGGCATGCCGTAGGCGCGCGTGGCTTCGTCCACCGTCGCCACAAGGCCGGCGAACTCCAGCAAGGCCGCGATCGAGCCGCCGTGCAGACGGCCGGGCGCGCCGATGATCTCGGGCCGGAAAGGCATGACGAGCATCACGCCTTCCTCTGTCGCCTGATAGCGAAAGCCCATCTTGGCGGCGAACGGCGGCTGCTCGAACGCGCCTTCGCGCACAGAGGCGGTCGCCAGATCGGCAATCAGTTGACGCAGCGGCATGGAACGCCCCTTACCCTTGCTCAAGCCCCGGAGATGATGAAGATGCCCGATGCATGGGCAATCGGGTGGTTGGGGTCGTCATTGTAGGCAATGCCCCGGGTGAAGCCGAAGCGGCGCGTGAGGCGGTAGCACTCCACGCGCGAGCGGATGTTCTGGCCCGCGTTTGCCGGGCGCAGGTAGTCCAGCCGCAGGTCCAGCGTCGCCATCGGCGCCAGCGCGTTGCGCGTCACCGTCACGGCCATGCCGGAGGATGCATCCATCAGCGTGAACACCGCGCCGCCCGAGACCACGCCCGGCTCGCCGTAGCCGTCGAGACCAGGGTCATAGGCCAGCTCCAGCGAGATCCAGTTCTCGCCGTGATCCGCGAACCGGATGCCGATGTCCTTGTGAAACGGCGCGCCGGGGATCATCTGGCTCAGCGGCATCGGGAACGGGCTGTTCATGCCGCGTCCTGCGCCAGAGACTGGATCTTCGCCACCATGGAATGAAGGCCGTTGGTGCGCGTGGGCGAGAGATGCCCCGACAGGCCCAGATCGCCCAGCTTGGCGCGGGCGTCGATAGCCTGGATTTCGGCCGGCGTCTTGTCCTGAAACAGCAGGAACAGCACCGCGATCAGCCCGCGCACGATGTGGGCGTCGCTGTCGCCGAGAAAATGCAGCGTGCCGCCCTCGCGCGGCTCGGCAAAGAACCACACCTGACTGGAGCAGCCGCGCACCTTGGTGGCGTCCGTCTTCAGCGCGTCCGGCATGGGCTCCAGCGTCCGGCCCAGCTCGATGAGCGTCCGGTACTTGTCCTCCCAGTCATCGAACAGTTCGAAATCGGCCTGGAGGTCATCGAAGGAAAGCGGCTTGGTCATAGGACTGATTTGGCGAAGCCCCCGCCCAGCGTCAACCCGAGCCGCGCGCCGGCTGTGAAAAATGGGCGGTTTAGCAGGACGGGCATCTTTCCGGTGGGCTGCAAAACCCCCGTCACGTCACCCTGCAGCCTGCACCTTCCCGTCGATGATGGTGATGATCCGGTCCGCCGCCTCGGCGAAGCGGGCTTCGTGAGTCACGGAGATGATCGCCCGCCCCTCCTCGGTCGCCAGCCGCTTGAGCGTGTCCCGCACCACGAGGCTGGAGTGGGAGTCGAGCGCGCCGGTCGGCTCGTCCGCCAGGATCACCACCGGGTCGTTGGCCTGCGCCCTTGCAATCGCCACCCGCTGGCGCTGGCCGCCGGAAAGCTGGCCGGGCCGCTTGTGGGCATGCTCTTCCAGCCCCAGCTCCGCCAGCAGCCCGTGCGCCCGCTCGCGCTGCTCGGCCTCGCTCAGACGGCCGAGGCGACGCATGGGCAGCATCACGTTGTCGAGCGCGGTGAACTCCTGCAGCAGGAAGTGGAACTGGAAGACGAAGCCCATCTTCTCCAGCCGGATGCGGGCCATTTCTTCGTCAGAGACGCCGGAGGTGTCCTGCCCGTCCAGCCAGATCGTGCCGGTCGTCGGCCGGTCGAGCAGGCCGAGGAGGTACAGCAGCGAGGACTTGCCCGAACCGCTCGGCCCCATGATCGCCACCATCTCGCCCCGGTGCACGGAAACGGACGCCTCGCGCACCAGCACGGCGGCAACCTCGCCCTCGAGCACGCGGCTGAGGCCTTCGGCGCGCATCACCGGGGCGTCAGGGTTCCGCGTCATGCCGCCCCCCGCAGGATGTCCACCGGCTGCACGCGCCCGCCCTTGCGCGCGGGCAGGTAGGCCGCGCCCACGGCGGACAGCACGGCGAAGGCCGCCGCCAGCACGAACTGGTCCGCGCCCCAGTAGACCGGCATGGGCACCGGCTCCACCGCACCCGGAGCCCGCAGCGTGATCCGGCCGAGGCCGTAGATGATGCCCCAGCCGAGCAGGCAACCGGCCACGCTCCCCAGCGCGCCGAGAATGACACCTTCCATCAGGAAGATGCGCCGGATGTCCTTCGCGTTGAAGCCGATGGACTTGAGGATGGCGATGTCCCGCGTCTTCTCCAGCACCACCGTCGAGATCACGTTGTAGATGCCGAAGGAGGCCACCACCAGAATGGCGCTCACCACCGAGTACATGATGATGTTGCGCACCTTGAGCAGGCTGGTGATGTCCTCGCTCGCCTCCTGCCAGGACACCGCCTTGTAGCCGATCAGCGTCTCGATCCGCGCCGCCGCGTCCCGCGCCAGCATCGGGTCGTCCAGTTGCAGCACGAAGTTGTTGGCCACGTTCGGCCGGTCCATCAGCGCCTGCACCCGCTTCAGCGCGGCGAAGGTCTGGCTCTCGTCATACTCCTGATTGCCGGTGCGGAAGATGCCGACCACCTTGAACACCCGCACCTGCCCGCTCGGCGCGGCAACGGAGAGGTTGTCGCCCATGTCGATGCCGAAGCGGTCGGAGAGCTGCTGGCCGATGATGATGCCGTTGGGGTTGGTGTCCAGATCCTCCAGCCTGCCGTGCACCATGTCTTCCTCGATGGTGCTGACGTTCAGCATCCGCTCCGGCACGATGCCGGAGACCGTCACGCCCACGTCCCGCCCGGCGAAGGTGATGATGCCCTGCCCCGCCAGCACGGGGGCGACACGCACGCCCGGCAGGCGCTCGACGACGGCCAGCTTCTGCTTGTACTGGCGGATGCCCCGCGTCTCCGTGCGCGGCTTGACGTTGCGCAGCTCCACCGCGCCCTTGCCGAACAGGCGCTCGGCCGGTTGCAGCGGGTTGGCGCGAAACTCGTCGGACACCGTCACGTGCGGCTGGGTGTCGATCAGCCGCGCGATGAAATCCCGCTCCGATCCGCGCATGAGGGAAGAGACGCCCAGAAAGAAGCCGACGCCCAGCACGATGCCGCTCAAACTGACCAGCGTCTGCCGCCGACGGCTGGTCAGGTGGCTGAGCGCGATCTGGGTGAGGACGTTCATGCGGCGCGGTTCCTATTGTTCGCCCATGTCGTCCGCCGCCTCGCGGCCCGCCTGCACCTGCGTGCTGGCCTGTGTACTCCCCTGCCCGATCACCGGCGCGGTGATGTCGAGGTTCTGCGGGATTTCCTTCACCCGCACCTTGCGGCCTTCGCGCAAGCTCTCGGCGGCGGTTGCCACCACCAGCGCACCCGGCGCGAGGCCTTTCAGAATTTCCACGCGCGCTGCGCCGCGCACGCCGGTTTCAACCTCGCGCCGCGCGAGCCTGCCGTCTTCCACCACCCACAAGCGGTTGCCGTCCAGCGCGCCCGCCGGCACCAGCAGGGCGTTCTCGCGCCGCGCGGTGATGATGTTGATCTCCGCCGTCATGCCGTAGCGCAGCGGCGTGTCATCCGGCAGCAGCACCCGCACGCGGTAGCTGCGCGCCACCGGGTCGCCGCGCGGGGTGATCTCGTTCACCGTTCCGTCGAACACGCTTTCGGGAAAGGCATCGGCGCGCACCAGCACCTTCAGGCCGGTGCGGATGAGCGGCACGTCTTCCTCGTCTACCTCGGCGGTGATGCGCATGGGCTCGCCCGCCTTGGCCATGTAGAACACCGGCTCGTTGACAGGAATGAAAGCGCCCACCTCGCCATCGCGGCGGATGATGGTGCCGCTGTCCGGCGCGCGCAGCCACATGAAGCGCAGCTGTTCCTCGGCCTGCACCCGCAGCGCCTCGGCCGCCGCGAAATTCGCCTCCGCCTCGTCCAGCGCCGCCCGCGTCACCCAGCCCTGCCTCGCCAGCGTGCGCACCCGCTCCACCTGCTGGCGGGCCTGCACCAGCCGCGCCTGCAACTGCTCGACGTTGGCGCGCTGGTCCCGGTCTTCCAGCCGGGCCAGCACCGCCCCGGCGGCAACCGCATCGCCTTCATCGGCGCGCAGCTCGATCAGCCGTCCGCCCACGCGCGGGGCGATGCGCACCTCAACCGAGGGCTCCACCGTGCCGGTGGCATAAACCGCCTGCACCGCAGGCCCGCGCACCGGCCGGGTCGCCTCGATCTCCGGCGGGGCCAGCAGCCGCCACAGCAGGGCGGCACCCAGCGCCACGCCCAGCAGGATCAGGGCGCCACGGGTAATACGTCTCTTCCATGTCATGAAAACTGCAACCGGCTGTTCCGCGTCATTCACATGTAGAAGCCAGAACGCGTACACAGCCGTTACGGGAGCATATTTTGGAAAGCTCCGCTACATCGGTATTTGCTTGATCAGTGGATGCCGTCGGCAATGGCCTCAAGCCTGGCCACGCGGTTGCGCAGGCCCATGAATTCCTGCGAGCTGCAGGCGATGGCCGCCGCGCGGATTTCCAGTTCCGCGTCCCGCAGCCGCATCAGCTGCCGAACGGTCCAGATCCACAAGCCAGCGCCAACCGCCAGGGTCAGCGCGATGGCGCAAAGTGTCAAAATCCCCCATGTCATTGGCATGACCTTGTTCCCCACTCCCTCGGCTGTTCTGCGGTGGATCGACCGGGGTCGGCTCCACCGCATTCGCGTCATCCGCGCAGCCGCTCGATTTCATCCGAAAGACGCTTGGCCGGATCCGTCGCCAGTTTCTCAAGCACCTTCACCCGTTCGTTCAGCTGGTCCACCTGGGCCTTGAGCCTCACGATCTGGTCATTCGTCTCCGCGTTTACGCCGCTGCTCGCCCGCGCCTTCATCACGCCGGCAATGGCGACGATCAACACGATGGCAACAACCATTTCGAACGGACCCATGATATCCCTCTTATTCGTCCTGAATGTTTTGGCCCGTCTCGGGCATTGCCTTCTCTAAGCTGGAAATCTCGGAAACTTTCCAGCGCTTAATTGAGGGGCCAGAGCCTAATTGAGAGGCCAGGGCTCAATTGAGAGGTTTGTCCCGTAATTGTTCGATCTGCTCCGCCAGCATGCCGGAGCGATCCGTTGCGATCCGCTCCAGCACCTGCACTCGTTGCTCCAGCCGCTCGATGCGGGCGGCGGACTGTGCCGCCTGCTGCCCGGAGTGCTCGATGGCGAGGTCCAGCTGCTTTTCCTTCAGCTTCATCCAGCGCTTGGCCAGATCGCCGACAACGCCGAACACCACGGGTATTCCCACCACGATGACAAAGAACAAAATCCAGTCCGGCATGATGCTGCTCCCTCTCCTCAATCCAGCGCAGATCAATCCAGCGCGGAGCCGTTGGTCGGCCGCATCACCGGAGCGGAGCGCAGGCGCTCGATCTCCTCCGAGAGGATGCCGGAGCGATCGGTCACGATCCGCTCCAGCACCTGCACCCGCTGCTCCAGCTTCTCGATGCGCGCATCGCGCTGCTGGATTTCGGCGCGGAACCCGGCCTTCAGGGTGTCCGGATCTTCGCCGGTCATGTGCGCCGTGCTGCCGAAGAAATCCTCGACCGGATAACCGTTCCGTGCACGGATCCAGGTGGTCACCACCCAGCCCAGCACGCACACCACAGCGATGATCACAATCAACGTATCAGTCATCCGGCCCTCCCCTGCCGCCGTCCCCGCTCTGCGCTCAGCTTACCGCAGCCTGTCGATCTCTGCCGACAGGTTCCGGCTGGAGGAGGTCAGATAAAACTCCACGTTCTGCAGGCGGCGGTCGATGTCCCGAAACTCGCCGCGCACCTCGCGGATGGTCGAGGCCGGGCTGGTGCGCGCCGTACGCCAGAAGGCTTCCTCGGCCGGTCCCAGATCGTACAGCTCGCGCGGCTTCTTGTCCGCCACCAGACCGATGATGAGGTAGCCGGGAATGGTGATCCAGCCCGCTCCCAGAACGGTCAGGCCCACCATGGCGATGCGCACCCACAGGGCATCAACTCCGGTGTAGTCGGCGATGCCGCTGCACACGCCCATCAGCTTGCCGTTGCGCTTGTCCAGGTAAAACTTCGTCTTGCGGACCATCTCAAATATCCTTGCGCCAGTGCGGGTTTTCCGCATCCAGAATTCGTTCCACGGAGTGGAGCCGGGCTTCCAGCCTGCGGGCTCTCTCCTGGAGGTTGTCCATCAGCTGCTCGTCGTCTTCGGAGAGGGAGCGCGTACGCTTCCATTGGATCGCGTAGTGCATCACCACCATCGGCATCCCGATGAACAGGATGGCAACGACGAATATTCCGGTTAACTCTGCCACTGTGACTTCCCCCGTGTACCCCCTCGCCGCCGGGCCGGGGGCATGCCCCACCGGCCCGTGCCGCGATCATTTCTTACTTCTTGTCGTCGACCTTGGCCTTGAGGGCGGCCAGTTCGGCCTCCACCTCGTCGTTGGCCTTCAGTTCGGCGAACTCTTCCTCCAGTGTGCGGGTGCGGCCCAGATCGTAGGATTCCACCCGGCCTTCCGCCAGATCCACCCGGCGCTCCATGATCTCGAAGCGCTGGAAGGCCTCGTCGATGCGCGGGCTGGACATCATGCGGCGCATCCGTGCCCGGTTCTCCAGCGTCTCCAGCCGGTTGAGGATGGAGGTTTGGCGCACTCGCGCCTCGCGCAGCTTGGCTTCCAGCTTCTGGATGTCCTCCTCGTGCTTGAGCAGCGCCTCGTCCATGAGGTGCATGTCCTGCTCGATCTGGAGGCACATCTGGCCCAGCTTCTGCTTCTCCACCAGCGCGGCCTTGGCCAGATCCTCGCGGCCCTTGGAGAGTGCCAGTTCCGCCTTCTCCGCCCAGGAGGCCTGCGCCGCATCCAGCCGCTGCAGGTTGCGCCGGGCTTCCTTCTGGTCGGCGATGGTGCGCGCGGCCGAGGCCCGCACTTCCACCAGAGTTTCTTCCATTTCCATGATGATGAGGCGGATCATCTTGGCCGGATCTTCAGCCCGGTCCAGAATGTCGTTCATGTTCGCGGCGATGATGTCGCCCAGGCGCGAGAAAATGCCCATACTGTGTAACTCCTTCGACTGTGCGCCTCACCGGATGTTCGCTCTGGCCCTGCCTCCTGGCCCGGTCATCGGGCTGCCGGTCCGCCTGGCCTGTTCTGTGATCCGACCCCTTCCCCACGGTGCCGGAACAGGCAGCTTCCCGGCAACCCGTTTAGAGGACGATGATGATCTTGGCGGTGGCCGGGGCCTTCACCGGCAGCGAGCCCTTGGCTTCCACCGGGCCTGCCGCGACGCTGAGGGCGATGCCCCCGGCGACCAGAGCGGCGAGGCCGCAAACGAGGTGACGCGATACGGTTGCGATGACGTTGCTGAGGTTGGCGTTCATGGTTCTTCCCCTTGTCTGTTGTAGCCCTGCGGGCTCTGTATCCTGGTGCAGCGGGCTGTCCCGGCTGCTATGCCAGGATAAAAGCAGGAACCGTGCCAACTTTTCGAAACACCGATAAGTTACTGATTTTAAACGAAATAAAAAATTTCCGCCTGTCCCACCCGTCTTGACGTTTGCCAACTTTTGGCGATTTTTGCTAATCCTTGGCTATGATTGTTGAGACGCCCCGCCTCGTTGGCCAATCCAGTCCGTTTCTGGATGCGCTGGACCGTGTGTCACAGATCGCGCCGCTCAATCGGTCCGTGCTGGTGATCGGGGAGCGCGGCACCGGCAAGGAGCTGATCGCCGAGCGTCTGCACCGCCTCTCGCGCCGCTGGGATGGCCCGTTCGTGCAGCTCAACTGCGCCACCCTGCCCGAGAGCCTGATCGATGCGGAACTGTTCGGTCACGAAAGCGGCGCGTTCACGGGCGCGACCAAGGCCCGCGCCGGCCGGTTCGAGGAAGCGGACGGCGGCACGCTGTTTCTGGACGAGATCGCCACCCTCACCCCCCAGGCGCAGGAGAAGCTGCTGCGGGTCATCGAATACGGCCAGTTGCAGCGCATCGGCGCGAGCCGCTCCATCGAGGTGGACGTGCGGGTGGTGGGCGCCACCAACGAAGACCTGCCGCGCCTCGCCGAGGAAGGCCGCTTCCGGGCCGACCTGCTCGACCGCCTCTCGTTCGACGTGCTGACCCTGCCGCCCCTGCGTCACCGGCAGGAGGACATTCCCGTGCTCGCCCTCCATTTCGGCCAGCGCATGGCGGTGGAGATGGGGTGGGACGACTTCCCCGGCTTCAGCGCCGCCTGCATGGACCAGCTGTGCAACCACCCGTGGCCCGGCAACGTGCGCGAACTGAAGAACACCGTGGAGCGCGCCGTCTATCGCTGGGGTGATCCCTACAGCCCCATCGACCGCCTGATTCTCGACCCCTTCGCCTCGCCGTGGCGGCCAAGACCCCTGCCGCGTGCGGACAAGCCGCGCGACGCCGCACCGGCCGCTTCTGCGCCCGTGCCCGCAGCACCGCCTGCTTCTGCTTCTGCTCCGGCCCCTGCGCCGCGCCCCGCCGCCGAGCCGGTAAGCGACCTTCGCGCCGCCGTTGCGGCCTATGAGCGGGAACTCCTGCAATCCGCGCTGGAGCGCGCCCGCTACAACCAGCGGGAGGCCGCCAGCGCCCTCAACCTGAGCTATGATCAGCTGCGCCATGCGCTGCGCAAGCACGGCCTGCTGTGAGCGGCAATCGGGAAGGGCCTGTTATAAACCGCCGCAGACGCAGCCCGAGCCCGAACGGTGCGTTTCGGAAAAATCATGACAAGTCGTTTCGCCGCTAGTTGCCCTTGTCACCCCTACTGCCTAATTACTCTCTGATACATCAGCCATATACACGGAGGAGGTTCACCCCCATGGCATTCACGCTTCCCGATCTGCCATACGCCGCCGATGCCCTTGAGCCGCACATGTCGGCCCAGACCTTCAGCTTCCACCACGCCAAGCACCACGCTGCCTACGTGACGAACCTGAACAACCTGATCAAGGGCACCGATCTGGAAAACAAGTCGCTCGAGGAAGTCATTCTGGCCTCGGCCGGTGATGCCTCCAAGGTCGGCATCTTCAACAACTCGGCTCAGGTGTGGAACCACACCTTCTTCTGGAACTGCATGAAGCCGAACGGCGGCGGCAAGCCGACCGGCGCAGTCGCAGCCAAGATCGACGAGGATCTGGGCGGCTACGAAAAGTTCGTCGAAGAGTTCAAGGCAGCCGCCACCACCCAGTTCGGCTCGGGCTGGGCCTGGCTGGTTCTGGAGAACGGCAAGCTGAAGATCGTCAAGACCGGCAACGCCGATCTGCCGATGGCGCATGGCATGACCGCCCTGCTCACCGTCGACGTGTGGGAGCACGCCTATTACCTGGACTATCAGAACCGCCGTCCGGACTTCGTCCAGGCGTTCCTGGACCACCTGGTGAACTGGGACTTCGTGAACCAGAACCTGGCTGCCGCTGCTTAAAAGCGGCTTTCGAGCAGGGCGCATGCCCTGCGGTTAAGAAAGTGCGACCAGCCAAAGGGTTAGAGCCACGATCTGATAGCATCTGATCGTGGCTCTAATTCAGGCGCCGGCACATGCCACGGCCCGCCCGTTGAGCGGGCCGCAGGCACAAAAAAAGGGCCGTCGGTGAACCCCATCACCGGCGGCCCCTGCCTTTCCGGACGCCAGAGCTGACCTAGCCGCCCGGAGCCCATCACCCCCGAGGATCAGAGGTTCTGGTAACCCACCATGCAGTAGAGCATGGGAAACGAGAGAACGAAGTTGGTGCGAGACACCAGCATGGCAACCCGCGCTGCCTTCGGTCGGGCCTCGGCACTCGCCTCGACCAGACCCAGCGCCACCTTCTGCTTGGGCCAGATCACCAGCCATACGTTCAGCATCATGATGATGCCCAGCCACATACCAATTCCAAGCAGGGTTATGTTGCGATGACCCTCCCCCACCGACAGCGATAGCGCATCTGCGATATAATTGTACTGCCAGGCCAGCAGCAGCCCGAACACGATGGTGGCCAGCGCCGCCCAGCGGAAGAAGAACAGCGCCCGCGGGGCGATGTGCTTGGAGACTCCCGGCTTGTGCTCATCCGGGATGCCCGGCATGGCCGGAATTTGCACGAAATTGAAATACCACAGCAGCCCGACCCACAGGATGCCGGCAACGACATGCAACCAACGAACGAAGTACGGCCAATTGAAAGCGATCTCTTCCACGGAAGATCTCCCCGCTACGGCTGTGCCAATGGCATGCGCGGCTTGCGCGCATCGTTCGACAGGCGAGCCTCAGCCCGCAATCAAGGGTGCAACGAGCGCGACGATGACGGTGAGCACCAGCCCCGCCGCAACGCTAAGCGGTAACGATTGCAGGATTTTTCCCATGCAGTCCCCCCAATGATGTGCCTTGCCTCGTTGGGCCAATCCGGTCGTTGCATCGCCGAATTCACTAAGCTTATCCGCTTGTGAGGCATGGGTCAAACTGTCACACCTTCGACGTGCCGCATCCGTTTCCACCTGCCGCGCTTTCCTTGTTCAGTCTGACGGCTAGATTCATTCTCATGATTGATGAGCACAGCTTTTCCCGCCGCGTTCCGTCCGGAGACACGCTGGAGCGTCGCGTCTGCAACACCTGCGGTTTCGTGGACTACGAGAATCCCAAGATCGTCGTCGGCTCCGTCGTTCGGGTGGGGGAGCGCATCCTGCTCTGCCGCCGCGCCATCGAGCCGAGCCGAGGCCTGTGGACCCTGCCCGCCGGCTTCATGGAGCTGCACGAAACCGCGGAGGAAGGGGCCCGCCGCGAGGCGATGGAGGAGGCCTGCGCCGCCATCCGCATCACCGGCCTCCTGGCGGTCTATTCCATTCCCCGCATCTCGCAGGTGCAGCTTATCCATATCGCCCAGCTGGAGGGAGACGCCTTCGCCGCCGGGCCGGAAAGCCTGGAGGTGCGCCTGTTCGACTGGGAGGAAATTCCGTGGGGCGAACTGGCCTTCCCCAGCGTTCACTGGGCGCTGCGTCACCGCCGCGAGGTCTGGGATCGTACAAGCTGCGCGCCGTTCTCCAATCCCCCCGGCGACCTTGGCGATACCCTGCCCCGATGATACCCTGAATTAACCAACAGCCGGAGGCAGACCCGCATGGACATGGCCGAATTCGAGCCCGCCACCCTTGCGCCGTCCCTGACGCCCGACGAGGCGGTCACGGCACTGGCCGCCCTGCATGGCGCAGCCGTCGAAGCCCTGCGCGAGGCGCTTGACCGCTTCGTGCGCACCGGCCAGCCGCCAACGCCCGAGGAGCGGCAAGGCTTCTGCTATCCCATGCTGCGCGTCACCTATCCCGGCGGCACCCTGCGCCCGCCGAGCCCGCGCGCCTTCGCCAAGTTCCAGATACCGGGCGTCTACACCGCCACCATCACCCAGCCCGAGGCGTTCCGGTCCTATCTGGTCGAGCAGCTGAGCCTCCTGGTGGCGGATTACGGCGCGATCATCGAAGTGGCCCCCAGCACTCAGGAGATCCCCTATCCCTTCGTGCTGGAAGGGGGAGACGAGCTGATGGCGGGCAACGTACCGCCGGGCGAGCTTGCCCGCTGGTTCCCGACCACCGCACTCGCGCAGGTGAGCGACGACGTCGCCGATGGCCTCTGGGCCGCCCCGCCGGACGCGCCCCGGCCGCTGGCGCTGTTCGATGCCCTGCGGGTGGACTATTCGCTCAAGCGCCTCGTTCATTACACCGGCACGGACTGGCGCGCCGTGCAGCCGTGGATCCTGTTCACCAACTACCATCGCTACGTTGACGAGTTCATCCGCTGGGCCATTGCCGAGCTGACCAAGGAAGACAGCCCCTACACCGCCCTCATCGCCTCCGGCGGCGTGCGGATCGAGCATGGCGAAGTGCCGGAGAACGCCTTCGAGCGCATCGCCGCCGCGCCCTGGCGTCGCCACCAGATGCCCGCCTATCACCTGCTCACGCGTGACAATCAGGGCGTCACGCTGGTCAACATCGGCGTCGGCCCGTCCAACGCCAAGACCATCACCGATCACCTGGCCGTGCTGCGCCCGCACTGCTGGCTGATGGTCGGCCACTGCGGCGGCCTGCGCGCCTCCCAGCGCATCGGCGATTACGTCCTCGCCCACGCCTACCTGCGGCTCGACAACATCCTCGACGACTCCGTGCCGCCCCACATCCCGCTGCCCGCGCTGGCGGAAATCCAGACCGCGCTTCAGGAAGCCGCCGCCGCCGTCACCGGCGAATACGGCGCTGAACTGAAACAGCGGCTGCGCACCGGCACCATCGTCACCAACGATGACCGCAACTGGGAGCTGCGCTGGGCGCAGGAGCGCCGCTTCATCAACCTGTCCCGCGCCATCGCCATCGACATGGAAAGCGGCACCATCGCCGCGCAGGGCTATCGCCTGCGCGTGCCCTACGGCACCCTGCTCTGCGTCTCCGACAAGCCGCTCCACGGCGAGATCAAGCTGCCCGGCAGCGCCAACGCCTTCTACGAGCGCGCCATCGGCGAACACCTCGCCATCGGCCTCAAGACCATCGGCCTGCTGCGCGGGGAAATCGACGGCCTCCACTCCCGCAAACTGCGCAGCTTCGACGAGCCGCCGTTCCGGTAAGGGCGAGCGGATCGGGCCGCACCCGGCATCCACTCGCCGCGCTACAATCCCGCCGCCGGCTTTTCATCTTTGAATGATTTTAAGGAACACTCGCGCGCCTGTTTCCGCTCGGGCAACCGCAATCCAGGGCGCGGTCCGAACAACGAAAAGGGGGTCGCAGGGGGGTTACAGATCCCCCTGCATCAATACCTGAAAAGTCAGGCACGCTCCCCGAACGTCAGCATCACCTTGGCGGACGCGTCTGCGTCGGCGGCGATTTTGAACGCCTCGTCCACCCGCTCGAAGGCGATGCGGTGGCTGATGAGCGGCTCCACGTCGATCTCGCCCTTGGCCAGCATGTCGAGGCATTCCCCGAACTCGGCGTGACGCTCCACCGCGATGGAGCCGGAGATCAGGATCTCGTTCGCCATCATCTTGAACAGGTTGAGCTGGAGCGGCTTCTTGTAGAGCGCGATGATGATGAGCTTGGCGCGGAACTTGGCCACGTCGAACGCATCTTCCAGCGCCTTGATCGAACCGGCGGCGTCAAGGAACACGTCGGTGCCCACGTAAGGCACGCCGAACCGCTCGCCCTTGCCGTGCAGCTCGCCCAGCGCCTCGGCCATGGGCTGGCGCAGCGGATTGACGGTTGCCGTCGCGCCCAGCTGCCGCGCCTTTTCCAGCCGCGCGTCAGACAGGTCGACGGCAACGATGTCCTTCACGCCCTTGTGCCGCAACATGACGACGGCGCTGAGGCCGATAGGCCCTGCGCCCAGCACCGCCACCCGGCTCTCCGGCGTCACCTGCGCGATGTTGATGCCGTGCAGCGCCACGGACAGCGGCTCGGCCAGCGCCGCCCGGTCCGCTGAAAGCGCGTCGGGAATGGGAAACAGGGTGGAGCCGATCCTGGCATTGGGGATCAGGATGAATGGGGCCATCGCCCCTTCCGGTCCGCCGCCGCCGATGTAACCGTCATCCGGGTTCACCGCGCAGCGCAGGCCGGGGCGAATGCCCTCCTCGACCTCGCCGCCCACGCTCTCGACCACGCCCGCGAACTCATGGCCGATGGGCAGCGGCTCCTTCAGCGGCTCCGCGCCGCCCAGCCCGCCCTGCGCCACATAGCCCAGATCGCTGCCGCAGATGCCGGATGCCAGCACCCGCACCACCACGTCGCGCGGCCCCGGAACCGGCACCGGCACGTCGTCCAGTCGCATGTCGCCCGGTCCGTGTACCCGCACCAGTTTCATCATTTCGGCCATCTGGTCCTCCCCATGCCTTCGGTCTCTGTTTGCCGGGAGTTGATACCGGACACCCCGGCAAGGCAACCGCAATCAGATCGCGTCCCCTGCCAGCCTGCCGGACCCGATAGCTTTCCGACGCCCCCCGTTCCGGCGCGCCTTTCCCACCTTGTCGGGAATCACACCCTGCCGGACGATGCTCTGCGCACTCCTGTGCGTTTCCTTTCTGTCGAGACGTGCGGCAAGGAATGCACCCATGGCTACGAGCCGTCGCAACTTCGTCTTCTTTCTGGGTATTGGGGGCGCCACCATCGCATCCCTGACGGCGGCAGGCTTCCTTTACCGTGCGGCCGACCGTGGCAGCTTTTCCGATCTTCAGAGCGGAAAACCCTTCGTTCCCTGGCGCGAATGGGAAAACCGCAGCCTGGCGGGCGCGGAGGCCGTTGCGCTTGCCGGCACGCTGGCCTGCTCGTCGCTCAACTCGCAGCCCTGGTGGCTGCGACTGGAGGGAAACATCATCGACCTCTACTTCCGCCGGACGAGCTACCCCGTGTTTCTCGACCCGTTCGACCGGGAAGCACTCATCGGCCTTGGAGCCTGCATCGAAAACATGGTCACCGGCGCAGAAGGGCTGGACCGCTCGGCCACCGTCACCCTGTTCCCCAGCCAGACCAACATCGACCATATTGCCCGGCTCGTTCTGGGCCCCGGCGTGCCGAACGAAACCGCGCGCTTCCTCGCCATTGGCAACCGCCACACCAATCGCAGCCCCTATGACCGCAACAGGCCGCTGTCGCAATCCGCCATGGCCGCGCTCACCCGCCTCACCCCGAGCGGACGGGCGCGCTTCAGCCTGTTCCCGGCGGACAGCCCGAAGGGTCAGGAATTTGCTGATGCCATCGTTGCGGCAACCGAGGACACCCTCGCGGATCCCTCCATGCTTGCGGAGGAATTCCAGTGGTTTCGCCAGACCATCGACCAGATCAGCGCCACGTCCAATGGCCTCAGCTTCCTCACCTCTGGTCTCAGCGACCTTCAGGTGCGCACCGCCATGGCGCTGCCCGATATCAGCGAGGAAGACTTTGGCCGGTTCTGGACGCACCAGACCCGCGAAGTGCAGCTGCCCAACACCCCCATGTTCGGCATCCTCGCCGTCGATGACAACGGTGACCCCATCCAGCTCGTCGAAGCGGGACGGCTGCTCCAGCGTCTGCATCTGGAAGCGACTGCGCACGGCGTAGCGATGCAGGCGCTCGGGCATGTCAACTGGGTCGCGGACCGTGAGGAAGCACGCGGCCGCAACCGTGACTTCATAGACCGCGCCTACGCCCTTTCCGGGGGCATGGGCCAGATGGTGCTCGGGATGCGCCTCGGCTATGCGCTGCGGCCCGCCCGTGCCTCCCCCCGCATGCCGCTGCCCGCCGTTCTGGTGCCGCGCATGGGGCCACGGCCGACACCGCGACCCGCCACGGACAACATGCCCCTTCCACGCCTGCGCGAGCCTGCCGTCAGACCGCCCAAGCCGTAGGCAGCACCCGGCAACAGGCAGGCCGGACCTCAGGCCCGAACGCGGCGCTGGTGACGCAGGCTGTTGCCGGGGCTGGACAATTCCCGCTTTTGCCGTCACGGGACGTCGGCATTCATCGCAGACGGATCGAGGCCATGATGACCGACACCAGCCTAGGCAACACTGGCACAGGCAATACCGGCATAGCGGATACCGCCGCAGCCGACACTGCCGAGCGGCCGCTCAAGCCCGCCATTCTGCTCGGCCTGAAGAACCGCTGCCCCGCCTGCGGCAACGGCCGCCTGTTCGCGCGCTTCCTCAAGGCGACGCCGTCATGCGCATCCTGCGGTGCGGACATGACGCTCCACGCCGCTGACGATCTGCCGCCCTACCTCACGATCCTGCTGACTGGCCATATCGTCGTGCCGCTGATGCTTGAGGCCGAAACCGCCTTTCAGCCGTCCATGACGTTCCACATGATCACATGGCCGCTGCTGACGCTGGCGCTTTCGCTCGCCTTCATCCAGCCGTTGAAGGGCGGCGTCATCGGCCTGCAATGGGCCTACCGCATGCACGGCTTCGGCCCCGGCGGCCAGCACCAGTAAGCCGGAGATCTCATTCCAGCCACGCTCCGCCGGGCTTGTGAGCCAAGGCCGTGGAAACACGCTGGAATTTTTCTAAAACATTTTCCACTATCTCCCCGGGGCCACACCAGAGCCCATAAAAAACGGGGAGATAACAAAGCAATGCACAGCGCCGCTGCCGAGGCAATCAACGTTCTGGCCTTCTGGCTGGGTGAAGTGCCGCCCGAGAAACGCTTTGCCCGGGATGCCGAACTGGACGCCCGCATCAAGGCCCGCTTCGCCGGGCTTCACGACCGGCTGGCGGATCAGGTGCCCGAGTCATGGCGTCTGACGCCCGAGCGGATGCTGGCCGCCATCATCGTGCTCGATCAGTTCTCCCGCAATCTCTACCGCGACAGCCCGAAGGCATGGGCATGCGATGGTGCGGCGCTGATGCTGACCCGCGAGGCCCTCTCCCGCAGCTATGACGAGCAGCTTCAGGGCGACCAGCTCCAGTTCCTGCTCATGCCGCTCATGCACAGCGAATCCGCCAGCGATCAGGCCCTCTCCGTGGCGCTGTTCGAGACAATCGAGGACCCTGTCGCGTTCGATTACGCCAAGCAGCACAAGACCATCATCGACCGCTTCGGCCGCTTTCCTCATCGCAATGCCATACTGGGGCGCGAGTCCACACCCGAAGAGATCGAGTTTCTCAAGCAGCCGGGCTCGAGCTTCTGACAGGACGGGACCGCCGCCGGAGACATCGCTCCTTGCAGGCCTCCGGCTCCCGTACTAGATATTTGCGCAGAGCCGCACGAGCGGCCACGCCAGAAACCGCACCCGACGAGGGAGGACACCATGGACCAGGACATGAACCGTACGATCCGTTTCATTCCTGCGCAGGTGTCCCATGCCGTTTCTCACCCTCGATTCCGTCTCCGCCGCAACGCCTGATCAGCGGCCGCTTTTCTCAGACCTCAGCCTTTCCCTGAACCGGGAGCGCATCGGCATCGTCGGGCGCAACGGCGCGGGCAAGTCCACGCTGCTGGCCATCGCTGCAGGACTTGCCGAGCCCGCCTCCGGCACGGTCACCGCCACCGGCCGGGTCGGCCTGCTGCGCCAGATCCAGCCCACGGAGGAAACCCTCGCCGTCGCTCTCGGCATCGATGACGCGCTGGCCCGTCTCGCCCGCATCGAGCAGGGCAACGGCCTTGAGGCCGACCTTCTGGAGGCGGACTGGCTTCTGCCCGAGCGCATCTCCTCCGCGCTACAAGACGTCGGCCTCGAGGGGTTCGACCTGCACCGCACCGCCTCCAGCCTCAGCGGCGGTGAGCGCACCCGGCTCGGCCTTGCCCGGCTGCTGATCGATGCGCCGGACGTTCTGCTGCTGGACGAGCCCACCAACAACCTGGACGTTGGCGGCCGTGCCCTCATCGCCGGCTTTCTTGCCCGCTGGAAGGGCGGCGCGCTGGTCGCCAGTCATGACCGGACGCTGCTCGACGGCATGGACAGGATCCTCCACCTCTCAAGTATGGAGGTGAAGCTGTACGCCGGCGGCTGGTCCGCCTACTTCGCTGCCCGCGAGCAGGAGCGCCGGCACGCCGAAACCGCCCTCACCCGCGCTGACTCCGCCCTGAAGCAGACCCGCCAGAGCGTGCAGCGCCAGAGCGAGAAGAAGGCGCGGCGAGACAAGGCCGGGCGCATCGAGGGGGCCTCCGGCTCCAACAGCAAGCTGCTGATGGACGCCAGAAAGGACCGCGCCTCACGGACGGACGGGCGTGACAGCCGACTGGCGAGCCGCCTGCTGACCGAGGCCGAGGACGCCCTGCACACCGCCCGCGCCCGGGTGGAGATCCTGACGCCGCTGCACATCGACCTGCCCCGAACCGGCCTGCCCGCCGGCCGCCTCCTCCTCGCCTTTGACGACGTGGTCCTTGAGCGCGACGGCCGCCGCCTGTTCGGCCCTCTCTCCTTTACCGTGCAGGGACCGGAGCGCCTTGCCGTCAGCGGCCCCAACGGCTCCGGCAAGACCAGCCTCCTGAACCTCATCACCGGCACCCTCGCGCCCACGTCCGGCGAGATCCGCCGCGCCGACCGTCCCGCCGCCATGCTCGACCAGCATGTGAACCTGCTCGACCCCGCGCTTGATCTCGTCGAGAACCTGCTACGTCATCATCCCGCGCTGGACACCAATACCGCCCACGCCCAGCTCGCCCGTTTCGCCTTCCGCAACCGCGATGCACTGCGTCCGGCGCACAGCCTGAGCGGCGGGGAGCG